>PWGR01000181.1 GCA_003554565.1 Clostridia bacterium | reverse complement strand
GTCATGTAGCCGCAAACCCCATCCGCGAGATGATCCCCAATAATGCGCACCACGTGTTCGAGATAACGGAAACTGAACCATGGCAGGAAAACACCGGATATGCACAGGAAGGCTCCGAGAAAAACCCGGTTCTCATAAGCATGCACCGCAATCAACACCTCTCAGGATGGCAGCATTCTCAGTATAAGATCGCCCTCATGTGTCGTCAACACTTTCCCGCTCCCCTTACGGGCAGCGACATCCGGCAGACCCGCGTTTTCGACATCTCACCCACGAATGCTCTCTCAGTCAACAGATCAGCCGGGCGGTCCCTCCGTCAGTCGTTCTGCCGTAAGCTGTGCGCGACGCAGGACTTCCTTTTCAGCTTTCGGCGGGCCAGGGGCGAAGCCGGGGTAAAGGGCCAGGCTGACCATCTTCACCGCGAGCATCTCTATCAGCAGACTGCGGCAGGCCTTGAGTCCCGAGGCTTTTTCATAGGCACGGAGAAACTCCCGGCCAGCGCGCCAGCGAATATCACCTGCGGGCCCTATCCCCCAGTACCGTTGGTGCGCGGCATCCCAGATCATCGCCCCGTTCAATCCCTCCACCAGGTCGATGATGTGGGGACCACTTAGGCAGAAATCAAAATCCACCAGCCCCACGGGCATACCCGCCAGAAACAGCACGTTGTCCTCGGTCAGGTCATTATGCATCACAACGCGGGGAGTTCTGGCCAGACGGGGCAGCAAATAGAGCCGGTCGCAGAGAAACCGTGCCGCACTACCCGCCAGTTCCCGCAACACTGAATCGCCACGTGCGGCATGCTCGGTCGCTCTTTGCAGTGGACCGTAGAAATACTTCTGCCGTATGGAGACCGGCAGTCTCCCGACCCAATCTGGTTTCCGAATCTCAAGGGGATACCCGTGGCTCGCACGGTGGAAGCGCCCGATGAATTCCGCGAGGATCGTCCAGTCGTCCCCGGGCCCTAAGCTGGCCAGGGATGAATCGTGCGGTATCCAGGTGAGAAGCTCCACCGGGTGGATCTCTCCTTCGTGGTGCACAGCCACCACCGAATCTCCCCGGGTAGTTGCAGCTGCCCTCGGCACTGCAGAGAAACCATGGCTGGGAAGATACCGCAGTAAGGTGTGATCAGCCCTGATCTGCTCAAGGGAGAAGGTGGGCGGTCTCACCCGCAGCACGTACCTGTCCCCTCCAGCATCAACCTGCATCACATAACAGACATGCCCCCCGGAAATCACCCGGAGGCGGCATGATTGGGAATCGACTGCGGGAAACTCCCTCAGTATCCGCCGGGTCAGCGAGACCGACAGAGAGCGAATATCTTCCACCTCCAATCACGGGGTCGACAGGTCACCGCGCAATCGACGAGTACACCCGGTGTAATGCATGGGGTACCAGTCACTCCCCGCTTCACCACAGGTTCACATCTTCAATTTCTTGCCCCCAGCCACCTTCCCCTGCCCGGACTCACCTGCGAGGCAGCTCGCAGGCAATGAGCAAAAGTAGGCTTCAGACCACGAGGCGGAAAGCCACAGGAATGTAGGTTCTCGTTTGCTCTGTTGGTCCAGGAGGTGAACCATTTGCAGTGGGAATGTCTCCGATCATCTATCTGTCGTGCGGCCTCGCGGCGGTCGAACCAGTTATGATCATAGCAGGGAAATAGCTGACACAGCCCAACGGTATCGCATAGGTAAAGAAACTCCTGAAACAGCACCGGTATATGAAAAATGAGTACTGCGCCATCTGGACTCTCCCGGGAGTGAAGGCGTCTGCGAATTTGAGACTCTCGATGGACCAGAAACTGAACGAAGAAGCGGCGAGGAAGATGACCCCTCCGCCGATGGATTCAACGAACACCGCCACCCGCAGCGGGGTACACTTCACCCCCAGTGATGACGCGAGCACCACCAGCGCCTGCAGGAAGGTTGTGCGCGACGGAGCAAGAATAAATTGGACATGAGGTCTATGAAACGGAGGCGAAAGTGAATGAGTGACCCGCAAGAATGCAGGCCAGATGGAATTGACGAGATTTTCTCCGAATGGGATCGGTCCGGCTCCCCTGGGGCCGCAGTGGTGGTAGTCCAGGACGGCGATATTGTCTGCGCCCGTGGCTACGGCTGTGCCCAGATGGAATACGGAATCCCGATAACCCCCTCAACGGTTTTCCACGTCGCGTCGGTGTCAAAACAGTTTACCGCAGCTGCTGTGGCGCTTCTGGCACACGAGGGAAAGCTCTCCCTGGATGACGACATACGCAGCTACCTACCGGACATCCCGGATTTCGGACACACCATAACTGTCCGTCATCTCGTCCATCACACCAGCGGCCTGCGCGACCAGTGGGAGCTGCTCCAGCTGGCAGGCTGGCGCATGGATGATGTAATCACCGAGGATCACATTCTCAAGATGGTCCACCGCCAACAAAAGCTGAACTTCGTCCCCGGCGACGAACATATGTACAGCAACACCGGCTACACCCTGCTGGCACGAATCGTATCTGAAGTCAGCGGACTCTCTTTCCGAAAATTCACTGATGCGAACCTTTTTCAACCTCTCGGCATGTGCTCCACCCACTTCCACGACGACCATCTCGAAATCGTACAGAACCGGGCCTACTCCTACGGGATAACAGAAGATGGGAACCTGCAGAAGAACGTATTGAACTATGCCAATGTCGGGGCGACCAGCCTGTTCACCACCGCAGAAGATCTGGCCCGCTGGCTGCACAACCTGGACACGGCGCTGGTCGGCGACCCTGAGCTGATCGATCAGCTGCACGAGCGGTTCACCCTGAACAACGGTGAGGATATCCCCTACGCCTTCGGACTGACACACTCGCATCACCGTGGGCTCGAGGTGGTGGGGCATGGCGGGGCGGATGCCGGCTTCCGCAGTTACTGCGGACGGTTCCCCGCCTTTGGCCTGGGCATAATCGTCCTCAGCAACCTGGCCAGGTTCAACCCGCAGCGAATCGCCATGCAGGTGGCCGAGCTGTACCTGGAAGACGAAATGTCGGGACGGCCCGAGGCGGCGCAGCGCGAACCCGGGCTGTTGTTGGACCGCAAGCGGATGCGCGCATGCACCGGCCGCTACCTGCTCGGGCCCATGGGATGCGTACAAGTGCTGGAGAGGGACGGGGGGCTGGCCCTGCGCTTGGGTGAGCAACCTCCCGCCGAGCTGCGTCCGCGGGGAGGACTCACTTTCCAGGTAGAACCGCTCGGTGCCCGATTGGAGTTTGACCTGTACGGCGAAAAGGCAGAACGGTTCGTGCTGCACACCTCCGGTCACAGCCTGGAGGCGGAACGTTACCACCCTCACGAGGTGCCGCCCGCCTACCTCGAGGAACTGGCCGGGCGCTATTACAGCCCGGAACTCGAAACCAGTTACACAGTCACGCCCCAGGGAGACAAACTAGCCCTGCAGCACAGCCGCCATACCGATGCCGAGCTGCTGCCGCTATCGGACAGCACGTTTCAGTCGCTCGGAGCGCGACCGGGCCGCGTCGAGTTCACCTGCAAGGAAGATGAAATAACCGGGTTCACCATCACGGGGTCCCGGGTGCGGAGAATCAGCTTCGACCGCATGTGACCGGGCGGCGGTCAGGAGACCTCACCCAGGTGGTGCCCGTAAAGGGCGTCAACACAAGAGATAGAAGGGGTGAGATCTCATGTAGGCGGTTCGTGAAGTTTCCGAGATGGTCCTTTTTCTGATGCAGGAGATTCTTGCTGGGTGATTACGAGGAATTCAGATATACAGGGTGACTCAGGAGGCTGCCCGGCGTCTGTCGGTACTGGCCTATGAGCGGATGGATGCGGAGTTGCTGCAGCAGCGGGACAAGGGTCGTTACAAGGTGGTGAATCAGCCTTGGAGGTGACGGCCCGCCCCTGGCTGTTGTAGACTCAAATTTATGGATCAGCTCCGGCGGTCAGGTAAATTGAACCGGCAGCCGCGATTGGGGGGTAGGCCGTGCAGACGGCACCCGAGGCCTGCAAACTGGCGAAGGCAAAAAAGGCGCGCAATCTGCTGGTGTTGTCACACGGTCTGCAGCACATTGCCTCGACAGCCCTTCCTCCCCTCCTGCTGTTCATAGCAGCGGACGTGGGGCTCAGCGGTACAGAACTCGGATTTATCATTGCAGCGGGGGCGGTGACTTCCGGGGTATTTCAGGTTCCGGCCGGGTGGCTCGCCGACAAGTTTACCGCGCGGCACTTGTTGATAGCGGGGTACTGCCTCACCCTGGGCGGTCTGCTCATGCTGTCGCGGTCAGAGACATTTTACGCGTTCATCGCCGCGCAGGCCCTGTACGGGATGGGGAATTCCACCTTCCATCCGGCCAGCTTCGCCGACGTCGGACGGACTGCCGGTCTGAGCGGGGGGCTGGCCATGAACATGGCAATGCACAACGTCGGCGGCAACCTCGGCACTGCCGCCGGCTACTCGGTGTCCGCCCTACTGGCGGCACTGCTGGGATGGAGAAATGCTGTGCTGGCACTGGTTTTCGCCGGGGCCGTTCTGGTGATGCTGTTTTACCTCAACTACCCCAATCTGGCGGAGCTGGATCCCGACTCAGACAAGAGAAACAGATCAGGGGACCTCCCACCCGTAGAGAAGGAAGTCGAGACGATAGAGCCAGAGCTGCCCCCGGCTCGGAAGTGGACTCCGATAATGATCATCGCCGTCGGTGCCATGTTCTCTGGGATATTCGACGCCGGCCTTATGAACTGGTTACCAGCATTTTTCGCCGAGACGCGCGGGGCATCGGAGACAGCGGCGGCGCTTTTTGCCACCATTGTTATGGCATCCGGCGCCGGCGGGTCCCTGGCCGGTGGGTCGCTGGGCGACCGCTTTCACCGCGGCAAACTGGTGTTCTTTTCCACTGCCTGCACGGCCCTCCTGCTGGTGGCAATGGTCCTTCTGCCCGTCGAGGGCATAATACTGACCGCAGTTGTCATGAGCATGGGCTTCTTCTACTCCCTGGCCCGGCCTTCCCTCAGCGCCATCACTACCGAGGCCTCCCCCCGGGGAAGAACGGCCACCAGCTTCGGAATCACCTTCGGGGTCATGGCCATGGGGGGATCTCTGGCCGGTCCCGTGGTGGGCTATATCTGGGATGTCGCATCACTCAACCTGGCCTTCCTTCTGCTTGCAGCAGTCTGGGTGTGTTACGGGCTCACCATCGCCGGCGTCACGCGCTGGTTCGACCTCTCGGGTCAGGGCGGGAAAATGAAGCGGGCGCAGGCCCGCACTCCCTGACTCCCGATTGCACCGCTTCCGGTAAACGGGGCAACCGGAGTTTTCATTCATGTCAGATAATCCACCTGCGCCGTGCATTCCGCAGGCTGATGTAAAACAGTAAAACGGAAAACGCAGTCAGCGCGGCCAGACTCAAGAGCGGGTGCAGCTGCCCGCCCCCCCACAGGGCCTCCCTCAACAGGTCGTTGCCGTAGGTGAGCGGCAGAGCATACGAGAGGGGCTGCAGGAACAGGGGCAGGTGATGGACCGGGAAAAACAGCCCACAGAGAAACACCATGGGGAAGCGGAAGAAATTCGAAAAGGTCTGCGCCTCGAATACCTCCCGCACCGACACAGCAATCATCAGGCCCAGAAACGTAGAGGTCGCCGCAATCAAAACAACTGCTGCGATCACCATGGACCAGTTGGCCGCACTGAGATCGACAAACCACACCCCGAAGAGAAGCGGCACCGCAGAGTTGATAATGCCGAAAACGATCGCACCGGAAGTCTTCGCCGCCAGCAGGACCGGCAGGCTGATGGGCGCCAGGATGAGCCGCTCAAATGCCCTGCTCCGCTTCTCAAACGTAATGGTGACCGCCAGCATAGATGTAGTTCCGAAGAGCACGGAGAGCGCCATGACGCCGGGTAACAGTTCGCGTATCTCGACGTCCCCGCCGGAACGAATAAAGAACATCAGGGTCCAGGCCACAGGGAATATGATGCCCCAGCTGATGTTGGGAGGCTTGAGATAATAAGCCCGCATATCCTTCTGCAGGATGCTCAGAAACGGGATCCAGACATTCATGATCCACCACCTCGGTGTGCTGTCATTTCTTCTGCCTCTATCCCCGTCACCCGCACAAACACATCCTCTAGGCTGGGGCGGAGCAGCCGAACCTCCTGCACCGTCACACCAGCATCGTGCAGTGCACAAACAGCCGGGATGATATCGTCCAGTCTCTCCCCCCGCAGGAGCAGCTGACCGTCACCTGTGGCCGAGGCCTTATGTGATGGAAACACCTCAGACAACACTTCACGGGCTGATGCGGCATCGCCCCCCACCGCAAACTGCAGGGAACAGTCGTCCCCCACCTCCTCCAGCAGAAGATTCAGCGAATCCACGCGCACAATCCTGCCGTCGACTATAAAAGCCACCCGGTGGCACAGCCGTTCCGCCTCCTCTATGTAGTGGGTGGTCAGAAAGACGGTGGTGCCGTTACAGTTGAGGCGTTCCAGAATGCGCCGGATCTGCCTGGCGCTGGCCACATCAATTCCACTGGTGGGCTCGTCCAAAAACAGCACGCGCGGTCGGTGAATCAGGGCAGCGGCAATGGTTAGCTTCCGTTTCATTCCCTTCGAGTAGGTAGCAAAACGGCGGCCGGCAACACCGGAAAGCCCGAACTGATCCAGAAGCTCGGCCGCACGTCTCTCCCGCTCCTCTTTTCGTATTCCGTACAGCGATCCGCAGAAGGTCAGGTTCTCCTTACCGCTCAGCTCAGGATAGAGGTTGCTCCCATCCGGAACCACCCCGATGCCCTCCTGCGCCCGGCGCAGATCCCGGGGGTAAAAATGGCCCAGAACCCGCACAGACCCGGCCGTCTTGCGCGCCAGCCCGGTCAGGACGTTGATGGTGGTGGTCTTTCCTGCCCCGTTGGGACCAAGAAAGCCGAATATCTCGCCCTCCTGCACAGAGAAGTCAATCCCGTCAACCGCCCTCACATCACCAAAACTTTTCTCCAGCTCCTCGACCTCAATCACCGGCATCTCATCACTCCTCAATCGTAGGACAGTGTTCTCCCCCGGGACAGGTTCCCCCGCCGGAACAACAACAGCGTGACCCGGGATCCTCCAGGCCGTCCGCCAGTTCGGCCAGCTGTCGGCCCAGCTCCCGCAGTGCATGCGTCCGGGCCCGGTAATGTGTCCAGTAGCTCCGCTTCTCCCCCACCACCAGCCCGGCAGCCCGGAGGCGGCTCAGGTGCTGTGAGACGGCACTCTCCGAAAGCCCGGTGGCCTCGGCGAGCGCACCCACGCACAAATCCATGTGCAGCATAGTAAAAATCCTTACCCGGTTAGGATCGGACAGCGCCCGGCACTGGTCAGCCAGCTCGCGATTATCCACGGGAACCCCCTCTGATTCACCTTGTACTTAAATAGATTATATATTCCTGAAATGGATCGGGCAAGCCGACCAGATTACACACAAGAAGAGAGGTATACCCGCCGGCCCCAGTCTGTGTACCTCTCACTGTGAGCAAACAGGATAATCTGCCTTCGATCTGCTTCCCGCAGCAGAATCTCCCGCAGGCTTCGCAGGCGCCGGTGATCACATGTGACGAAGGGATCATCGAGAATCATCGGCAGGCCATTGTCACCGGTCAGTTGATCAGCGATGGCAAGCCGCACGGAGAGATACAGCTGGTCTCGCGTTCCGCGGCTGAGCTGTTCCAGCGCACGCTCCCGACCATCAGACCGCAGCCTGATAGAGAACTCTTCGTCCAATACTATCTCACGATCCGGATTACCGGTCACCCGCGCGAGGTGAGCACCGGTGCGTTCTCCCAGCCGATCCCGCACTGAGCGATGGAACCGCCCAGCAGCCCCGCGCAGCTCATAGTGCGCTTCCGATAGAGCATCGGCCAGCAGCTGCAGACGGTCCCGCTCCTCCTCCAGATCCAGCAGGCGCCTCTCCGCCCCGGCGATATTTACCGGCTCCCGGCCCTCCAGTGCACTCTGCCTCCTGGCCAGCTCCCGGCTCTTTTTTTCCAGATCCTCCACCTGGCCTTCCAGCTGCGCGATGTCCTCATGCAGCGCAGACATCTTCTGGCTGACTCTCTCGTAGTCATCGGCTTCCTCGGGTGACGGTAGGCCGGGATTACTGCTGATGAAATCGGCCCACTCGGAAAAAGCAACCCGGCTGCGGTTCCCGGCATCAACCAGCATCTCTTCCAACTCGTCCACATCGTCTGCGCCGAACTCCTGCAGACAGCTCCCGAGCCGGTCACACAGATTCTCTGCCCGGCGGACCAGCTCCAAACAGGCATCAAATTGCTCGCGGGCAGCGCGGGCGTCACCTCCGACTTCATCCAGGATTTCCTTCAGTCCCCGGGCACGCTCGGATTCAGACGCTTGCACGGCATCCAGATCACCCGCATACCTGTCCATGATCTCCCGCAGGGTCTGCTCCCGCGCCCGAAGCTCATCAATCCTGCGCATCAGCCGGTTATATCGCCGGGCATCATCCTGCATCTGTTGCCAGAAAGCATCGTCCATCTGACGGAGCCGCTCCACCAGCTCGCCGGGGGTCTCACAGTGCCCCGCACCGCAGGCAAACTGCACGAAGTCGGCCGCCTCGCGCCAGGGGTATCCCACATCATGCAGGTCAACTTCGCTGATTTTTTCTGGTCGGCACTGGAAATTAGATTCGGAGAATTTCCCCGCCCGCTCTGCCGCCCGCTCTCTTTCCTCCTCCAGCTGGCTCCATCGGGCCGCTGCGGCCTCCACATCGGCAAATTTCTGGCAAAATGGACGCATCAGACGGAAAAACTCTTCCCGCTGATGCCGCGCACACTCCAGTGCGCGCCGGAGCCGGGTCACGTCTTCTTTGCCGGTCATCTGCCGGCGCCGTGCATCCAGTCTCGACCGCTCCTCGTCGCGGGCGCGCAGCCGCTCCTGCAGGCGCACGAGTTCGGTCTCCTCGCCCGCCAGGCCTAAAGCGCCGTCAATCTCCTGTGCCCGCTCATCTAACTGTGCCAGCTCCGATCCCAGCTGTCTGACCTCTTTCATGACTCCCCCGTGCACAAGCGGATAAGTCAGGGCCACGAGAAACTGGCCGCAGAACCCGGCAACCAGCCCGAACAGGAGGACCATGAAGGGGGCATCCCCCGCCTCGAGTATGTGCACGGACGCTGCTGCAGGCACCGCCATGAAACCCGCACCGAGGGCCCGCAGGTACATCGGTGCCTGCAGGCGCCGGCGCCGCCCCGCCAGCTGCCCGGAGATCTCCCGGCGACGGTGAAACAGCTGCAGCCTCTCACCAATCAACTCCGCTGCATGGGCCGGGAGCTGACGCAGGTCGGAAAATCTTTTTGCCCAATCCCTCTCTTTTGCCGCAAGATCTTCCCGATCCCGCTGCGCCCTGTCCAGTTCCATCTCGAGCGCACGCTCCGCATCCTTCAGCCCAGAGAGCCTCTGCTCATATGAAGCCGCGGCCTCCAGCTCTTCATCCGTCGCCCGCACGAAAGGACGGAAATTCCGGCGCAGCTGCTCACGCAGCCCGTCTGCACGCCTGCAGTCTGCGAAAAAGCTGTCCCACTCCCGCACCAGCCGCGCTACCCGGTCACGCAGGGCCTCCAGCCGCCCTTTTGGTTCACCGGACAGCTCGTGCCAGGGCAGGTGACCGTTCACATCACCTTCAAGACATCGTATGTTCTCCTTCAGGTCCGTCAACTGCCCCCCCGTCTCATGCAGGTCATCCCGCAGGGTCCGCCGGCGATCGGCGAGTGTGATCAGATCCTCCAGCCGATCCCGTGTATCGGCGGGCAGCTCATCCGGATCCAGAAACTCATCCCGCAGCCGCTGTCTTATAC
>PWGR01000190.1 GCA_003554565.1 Clostridia bacterium | reverse complement strand
TGTACCAATACGCTCCTCCAGTTGAATCCTAACGGTGTAAGTATCTACTGCCTCCATAGTCTCTATCGCTTCATTGAGATCTTGTCCCACTCCTGACCAATGCATCCATCGCTCCAGGGATGCAACAACATCCTCAGAAGTCATTTCCTGCCCATCATGAAACGGAACGCCTTCCCGAAGGCGAAAGATGTATTCTGTCCCTAAGTCGTCTCCGTGCGCTGCATCAGTGTTCCTTCTGAGGTAACGAGGTAGAACGCGTCATTACGTTCGTGGTGGCGGTCATTAACGACGATCTCGGGGCTGATGAGGCCGGATCCTCCCCCTGGTATTGCGGGAACAGCTCGCGACCCTCCGCCTCGCCCCGGGCCCCGCCGTCCTTGAAGAAGTATTCATTTATGCCCCCCATGACACCGAAGGCGAAGTTGAACAGGCGCTCCCGCCGCACCCGCGCCTTGGGGACCCCGGTTTCCGGGTCGCGGTAGTTGTGGGCCCGCTGTATGTCGGCAGTCTCAGTTTTGTCTTTGATAGGGTGAACTTCCTTCTCCTCGAGCTCCCTGCACAGAGATGAACCTTGCGACGAGAGAAGGTGGCAAGCCTCGCTTCTTCAGTCCCGGCGGGCTGCGTCCTGTATTTTTTCGATGAAGGCCGTCTTGGCCCCGGTGTATGCGGGGCGATCATCTCGATACTTGCGGGCCAAGGACAGCTTCAGGCGTTGGTATTTTCGCGCTGCTTGCGGATGCGCCCGGAGATAGTCACGGAACAGGAGGTGGCGCCGCCAGGACCAGCTGCGGTGCGTCATCAGGTGAACGTGATATCCGGGATCTGAACCGGCGCTCTTTCTGGACAGGACAAAGTGCCAGTCCTCCTCTTCCGGGTCAGAGACTGTGTATCCGAGCGACCGCAGGGAACTGAGGCTCTCCAGTGCCGCCGCCTTGCCCGCCAGCCCAACCATGATGTCGATGATCGGTTTGGCCGCCAGGCCCTCGACGGCGGTACTTCCGATGTGCTCTATGGCCACTATCCATGGGGCGGCCACGTCTGCAATCCTCTGAGCTTCTGCTTCATATAACGCCGGCCAATCTGGATCATAGGGCGCCATCACAACAGGTGCACTCATCCGCATCCTCCTCTTTCTGTCAGCCATTATACTCTGTTGATCGCGGGCTTTATGGGCGGCTCTTTTCTGGCAGCGCAGGTCGAATAACGGGACATATCTACCCAGGTGCATCCGCCTTACCCGGTCATCGCCGACAGAATCCCCCCCAGGAGGATCACCATTACCCCCTGGATTCGGTGCGGGGAGATCTCCCGCCGGGATAACCCCCACAGACCGTACTTGTCGATGAAGAGGGCGGCAATCACCCCCGCGCCAACCTGCGTACCGATGGACACTCTGAGGCCGGCGATGGCGACGAAAAAGACCATGGATGCGACACCGATGACATTCAGTGCCCCGGGAACGAGGTGCATCCATCTAACCCCCCCACGGGGAAGCTTCTTTCTGATGAGGGAGTAAAGAAAAAGCAGTACGGCGCCGGGGGTGAGAAATAACCAGGTGGCCGTCATCACCCCCACTTCTTGTCCGAGGGCCGAGTTCAGGCCGGCCACCACGTTCATCGCGGTTCCCATGAGGAGCGCGACCAAAATACCGTCCCACCGCACCCCGGGAAACCCCGCCTTGGGTTCGGCAGAGTGATGGGCGAAAGACGCCCTGGTGCCCGGGCGCCGTGATGACTGCAGTAAGTCGACAATGCTCAGTCGCCCCATGCCCACCAGGAGAATGGCGACGGCGAGCACACGCATGGCGCTGATGGGAATCTCCCGCAAACCGAGAAAGCCGATGTGATCAAGCAGGAGGCTCATAACCATCTGCCCGGTAAAGGTGGCGGCGCCCATGAATGTCACACCTATGAGATCGATGGTGTGCACGACCACCATGATCATGAAGGCGTTGAGGACACCGGGAATGAAAAGGTAGAGTGGGACTTCGGCCAGAGCTGTGATATTGAGCCCACCTTCAATGACATAAGCGAGAGGTGGCACCAACAGAGCCCCGACGGTGAGGAATATGAGAGTCGCCCTCATCAGCCCGAGCTTGCGGCCTACGTGGGCATTGGCAGCCGCAGACAGCTGCATCATACAACCTACCAGGGCTATTGAGAGAATAATTATCGGCACGAAAATCCCCACTCTCCCTGAGCACATCTGCATCCGCCTGCCCAATGTTTCCATCATACCGGAAAAACGCTGCCGCGCCATCTGTGCCCTCAGTCAGATTAACAGGGTCGCAGAATATGCGCCACCACACACGTTCGTGGTTCAGGTGCCAGTGGCCACCTGCGTTGCCCCCGGCCCGACCGATCCATCGTACCCACAAGTACAGATGAATCGTCCTCACTTACTGATGGGTGAAAATACCCTGGCTGCAGACGCAGATGGGGGCCGCTCCTCATTTCTGAGCAAGTTCTGAACGAATTTCACTCCGCCATAGAGGAGCACACCGCCGCGCCAATAGGGGACAATTTAGCGCCAGGATTTCATAAAATCGAGATGACCACACACCTGGACATCGACCAGAAGGGGTGGCCAGGTGCCGCAAGGATACCGGCAGGAGGCGCATGCTGGACGCCCTGGAATATCCATCGACCGGTTTGCCAATACCACTGCAGGAAAGTAGTCTCTGATGCTGTGGGGTTGTTTCCGGGTGAGAATCTGCTCCCGTCAGCCGCGCATCGGCAGACAGGGCCGCAGATAGACGGCCGCCGAGGATCCGCCTGCCGACAGCGTCCGGGTAAACAGGCTGTGCAGCTGCCCCGGCGCGCGTTCCTGGGCCTCCCAGTCCTCCAGCAGCATGCCGCTCAGCGCCCGATAGGGAGACACATCCCACCCCAGGGACTTGATCCATGCGGCCACCCGGTCGGCAGTCTCGCGGTGTCCGATGAGGGGAAGTGGGAACGGCGCCGCCATTGTCACCTCGACCACCTCGCCGTCGTCTACATCCAGGCGCAGCGCCACCCCGCTCTTCTGCCGGGCAGCCAGCGACTCCCGCAGCACACCCGCAATCCGGGGACAGAGAGCATCTCCGTCCGCCGGAAGCCCGGCCAACACCAGCAGCTGTTCGACGAGAAAGCGCCGCCACCCCGGGAGCTCATAGTACACCTTGCAGCCGAAGGTCCCGCCCCCTCCCAGTCCGAACCCCAGCTCCTGCGGAAATCCCGCGCCGTCCAGCCGATCGAAGATCCGTGCGCGGGCGCTGGAAGGCGGGATGCCCGCAGCGGCCAGGGCGGTCTCCAACCGACCCCGCGCCGGACCGGCCTCCCCGTGCAGCAGGTTCACATAAATCTTCAGTACCGGCGGCGCATCCTCTGTGTGCTGCACGCCCGTCCACACCCAAAAACGCAGGTAATCCGGTACCGTCCAAGCCGGCGACACCAGAGTCCTCACGCCCCGCCTGGCACGCTCCCAGCCATCACTGTATCCCAGAGCACCGGCCACCACGGCCAGGTCTCCGAGGCCGCGGACGGCCCGCCGATACGGCGCAGACAGCGGACTGCCGATCTCCGCCGCGTAGCGCAGGGCCGGCTTGGATCCCTCTCCCAGCCGGACGGAGAATTCGATGGGCGAGCCCCCGGCCAGCGACGACAGCTGTTGCGAGGGCCAGGGGCAGGGCGGAGCCAGACTTCGGGCAGTCAGAGAGGCAAAGAGCGCCCGCGCGTCATCGGCGCAGCCGTGGCTCAACCCGAGCACTCGCGCCGCCCGCACCACCTGCGCATCGAGATGAGCGCCCAGCGGCGACCGCACCCCGGGGGGTCTTCGATCATCCGATCGTCCCACAGCTGCTGCATATTCCCGCGGGCGGTCCGCACACAGGGACGTCACCGCCGTCGCCGTGGTAAAGAGCCTCCGGTCGTCGCGGCCGATGAGCGTCCGCTCCGCGGCGCAGGTGTCCCCTCCGGGCGAGGGCACGCGCAGGATCCCGGCGGCAGACCAGCCCCCGTCGGCCGCCTGCGCGCCTACCAGCCGCCGCAGTACCGGCACTTTCTCCCGGCGCAGCGCACGCTGTGCCCGCCGCGCCCACGCCGCATCGAAGGCAGAGGTCTCAGGGAAATTTCCATCGACTGGCCTCTGCAGCCCGGGCCGTCCGGCCGCGGCCCACACCTCCAGGACCAGACCCGTGGGATAGCTGGGCGTCGGCCACCACAGGCTGCTCCACCATCCCCGTTCGTCCTGCGCCCCACCCAGCAGACGCACCCAAGCCCGGGCCAGCTCCCCCGCCTTCAGCTCGCCCGCATCGGCCAGTGCGCGCAGTACCGCGGCGGTGACATCCGGCGCAAGCGCTCTCCACGGATGCGCAGGATGGCGGTAGCGGTAGGTGAGAAAACCCCGGCCGGGCACCTCGTGTTCACGCATAAAGGCCAGGGCATCGGGCGGGACCTGGAGCCCGGTGCGCGCCAGAAGCGAGATAGCGTGCGCCGTGGAGTCGGCGTCGGGCGGCACATTGCCGTTGTATCCCCAGCCCCGCATCGGGCGCGGCTGCCGCCGGAGCCACTGCGCGGACCGCCGCGCGCAGCAGCCCGCGGCCCGCCGCCAGGGCCCGGAGAGGTCGGCCGACTGCGCAGCCTCATGCAGGGCCAGACCGACGTAGGCGGTGACCCAGGCGTCGGATGCGCCCACCGGCAACCAGAAGTCGGCGAAGCCCCCGGTGCGGCCCTGCCCGCGCACCAGATAGGCGATGCCCCGCTCGAGGGGGCCGGTCGGCGTCACTATCTCTCGTCCTCTTCTACCGGATTGGGCACGACGAAGAGGCGGCTACCCGCAGTCTCCCGTGCCTCGCTCCACGCACCGATCCGATCCAGGTAGATGTTGCGCACCCGATAGGAGAACTGGTGCAGCCGCTCGGCCTCCTCCCCCAGCAGATCAGGAAGCGTCACATCCAGGGAGACCTGGGCCCGCGCCTCGTCGCCGCGGCCCAGCGCCATCTGCAGCGGCGAATGACCGTCCCGCACAATCTGCACCTCCACCGCGTGCAGATCGGCAAAACCATCCGGGACGGAATCCGCCATAAATACCGGGCACTCTGCCTCGATCACCCACCGGACGCTTCCGCGCGGTAGCACCCGGTGGACGCGGTCGAGCGTCTCCTCGGGCGGCTGCATCAGCCGCGGGTCGGCCAGCTCCACGGCGACGGCGTTCCATAGCGCGCCGTCGACCTCCTCGCCCGGGCGCAGATCCACAGAAGTTTCATCATCCGCTCCGATCTTCAGGGGGAAGGGGGTCGACGTGGCCGCGGGAAACGCCCCCAGGGGGACGACCGAGTTGCTGTCCACCTGCAGCAGACGGGGGTAAAAGCCCCCGACCTGCACGGGCGTCGACGCCCGGTTTTGTAGACGCACCTCCCCGGGGGACAGGACTCCCTCGTCCAGGTGCACCTGCACCGGCAGGCCGGCCAGCTCCCGGAAGCGCAGGCGCATGGGGATGCGGCGGGTCAGCCTCTCGGGCGGGTCCTCTCCGCCGGCGATCTCGACCTCCACGGCCACCGCAACCTCGCCGGTGAGGCCGGTGAGGGCGCTCAGCATCTCGCACAGGTGGCGGTAGAATTCCGCCGTCACGTCCAGCGTCAGATCGATCCCCCCCTCCAGGCTGATCTCGGCGACCTGATCGCCCACCGTCTGAATGCCTTCGGGGAACATGCCGCCCAGTGAGAGGCTGGCCTCCCGGTAGCCGCCGGTGACCACGTGCGGATGAACGTACGCGCCGTCGCTGAGGGCCTGCAGCCAGTCGCGCAGCTGCACCAGCTTTTGTGGATCGTGCCAGGGCACGGCGCGCAGGGTCACCCGCACCCGCGGCTCCCCGTCATCGTCCCGGTACAGCACGGGGATGACGTGGGGAATCCCCAGCTCCTCGTCGTAGGCCAGACGCAGCCCGTCGGGCAGGCGGTATACCGTGTTGGGGAAAGGCGAACGGCAGATCATCCCGTAGGGAGAATCCGTCCACTCGGCCGGCAGCGACTCCTCTTCCCGCAGGGCAGCGTAGATGGGCCGGTTGGCGTCGAGAGACGGCGCAAAGAAAAACTCCAGCTTGCGCACTACCGTCCCGGCGAAAAAATCCGGCTCCGCGAGACGGTCCAGGTGCTCGGTCCACGTCCGCTCCGGCCAGTCAGGG
Source organism: Clostridia bacterium (assembly GCA_003554565.1). Classification (GTDB taxonomy): domain Bacteria; phylum Bacillota; class Sulfobacillia; order SLMV01; family SLMV01; genus PWGR01. Next base: position 3,666 of record PWGR01000190.1, on the reverse strand, counting down.
TCCTTCAGCTTGGCCGCCGCGGACTCGTTCAGCACGCCGGAGATCGGGGGCAGCTGCACCACGGATGCCTTCCCTATCCCGGGCTTCGTCGTGACGGCATCACCCGACCGGATCGCCTCCGTAATTTTCTTCACGTCGAACGCCGGCTCCCCCTTTACGGCCCTGAGCAGCGCCTCCGGCGTCTTGACCCGCATGGAAAAGTGCCGGTCGATGTCGGGTTTGTGGGGTTTGCGCACAGGATCCGCTGCACCGCCGTCCACCCAGTATCCGTAGCTGAGCTCGACGTGCAGGCGCGCGCGGGCTCCGGAATCCGAGAGCGCCCGGTACAGCTCATCCAGTCGGTGCTGTGCGACCTCGGACCCGGCGACGATGTGAAATGCCGGGGCACCCGGCTCGTCCGCCCGGTCGTTGGACATCACAAGCGGCTCCGAAAACGTCCACTCCCCGTCCGGTTCCCAGCGCAGCGTCATCTCCTCCACCCGTACATCCAGGGGCCGGGCATTCCCGGGTATCCCCTCCGGGGGCCGTTCCTCCAGCACCAGCCGCAGCGAGATACCGCCGTCTGCGTCTTTGAGAAACGCCACCTCCGGACCCGACCGCCCGACCGCCCGCGCGGCCACCCGCAGCTGGGGACGGTAATACAGCTTTCCGTCACGCGCCTTGTAGGCGCGGTCGTCCCGCACGGGCTCTTCGCTCCGAAAAAAGCGGGGGGCGTCCCGTTCGGCCTCCAGATGCAGCATCTTCTGCACCTGCGACAGCTCGAGCGAAGTCACCGGACGGCCCATCGACCGCACCTTCAGCGGCACCTGCTTGATTTCAATCCGGTTGTGTGCATCGGACACGATTCTCACTCCCTCACTGGATGATCAATACAGTATCGTCCGTCCCGGTCCACGCCGTTTCCCGGTTATCTCCGGGATCGGCCCCGATGAAGCGCAGCCGGTAGCTGTACGACCGCCTCTTTCTGTCCCGCAGCAGCACCTTCCAGCTCTCGTCCGGGTCGGCCGCGGAGCGGAAAGTGAGGCTCTGTGTCTCGTAGATGTCGTTGTCCGCGTCGTCGTACTTCAGGTAGACCACCACCAGCTGGTACCTGCTCCAGTCGGCGGTGGAGCCGATGACCGTCACCTCCAGCACGTCCACGGCTCCCGGTCCCACCGGGATGGTGCCGCCCAGCTCGGCCCGCTGCCTGCCCTGCTCCACGCGGGACCCGTTGCGGTTGATAATGGTGACGGTGTAGGTGAACTCGCTGTGCCCGGGGTCGCGCAGTCCGAGGGTCCACGCGCTCACCTCGCCATTTTCCGCGATCTCGGCGTGGTGCGTCGACTGCAGGCCGTTGGCCGCATCCTCGTAGACGGCGTCGACGATGATCTTTTCCACCATAGCGAAGTCGGCCTGCCCCAGAAAACGGACCGTCGCGGTCCGCTCGAAGGGATCGCGGATGGTCAGGGTCTCGCCTCTTGTGGTCTGCTCCGGCAGATCCATGCGCCCGCCGTCCGCCAGCAGGTAGCTGATCTGGTAGTGATAGGACTGGGGCTCGCCCGGTTTGCCGGTGTAGGTGAAGAAAGTGGCGGCCGGGTGTTCGCGGCTCAGCTCGAACGACTGCTCGGCGCTGGGTGCACTGTAGTCGGGATAGCGCATCCGGACGTGCACCGCCCGGACCGACTCCGGCATGGTTCCCAAAAGCACATTGACGCGGATGAAGCCCAACCGGCTGTAGGATATGACCAGCTGCCGGTCGTCTGCCTCAGTGGATCCCGTCCGGGGCACCCGGATGGTCTCCCCCGTGTCCTCGTAGCTTATCTCGCTCCAGTAGCGGTAGGAGTCCCTGGGCACCCCGTCCGCGTCCCGGGCCATGATGACGCGGAAGCGGGCCACCTCTTCGGCGCTACGGAACAGAAACTCCCGCACCCGCCGAATTCGCTCGCCCCGCGCCTCGTCGGTGTGATCGTACTCCAGAAACACCTTCAGGCCGTACACCGGATCGTCGTCGAAGTTGACGTTGGCGTTTATGTGCACGTCAAGCTCCTGAAAATACGGCCGGTCCAGGTTCAGGTAGCTGGTGCGCGCGCGCAGCTCCTCCGCGCTGAGGGCCTGGGAAAAGATTACGCTCGGGTTTACCTTCTGCTCCACCACCGTGCTCTGGTTGATGGTGATATCCAGCGTCCCGGTGTCGACGGTGTGCACCGGCACGCCGTCGCCCGGATCCCCTTCCTCTTCGCCGGCCACCTCCCGCAGCGCCGCCTCGAAGAACCCGGGCAGGACATTGTCCTGCACTATGCCGAAGGCCATGTTCAGCAGCCTCGTCCTCATCTCATCATCGACCCCCGGCAGGGTGGAGTCGTCCACCTCGATGGTGAGGTGGTGGAAGGTGCGGGAAAACTCGGTGATGCTCGCCAGCTCGCTCCACTCTTCCCTGCGGGTAATCTCGTGCGTCCAGCCGAGGAAACGATACCGGTGCACTGTCTCCCGGCGGCGGCGCACGTAATCCCGCACCTCCCGGTAGAATGCCCCGCGGTCGCCCCGGATGCGGATCTGCACCGCCGGGATACGGGCGGCGAATGTCAGCTCGTACCACACCCCGGCGGGCACCAGCTCTTCCTCTAGGGCCTGGCGGAACAGCTCGGCCCCGTCCTGGCTCAATGTGGCCGAAAAGCTCGCCGTGTTGGCACCGATGAGCGAGGGCTGAGTCGAACCGGCCTCGTGGGGCACCATGTCCGGCCCCAGGGCCCTAAACCGCACCGACCCGTCCAGCCAAAGATCGGGATAGCCCAGCTCCGGCTCGGTGTAGCGCACCGGGCGCCACAGATACAGCCGGCCGGCCCGATGCTCCTTTTGCAGCATCTCCCGCAGGTACGCCCGGATCTCCTCCTCCGTCTCCCTGGACACTCCCGCCTGCGCGGTGACCGCCAGGTACCCGTTGGCGATGTCCAGCTGGTCCTCGGGCAGCCGGTCCACATCGCGGGCGTAGAGCATGAAAGTGAACAGGGGGTTACCGCTGCCGTCGCGGGCGATGCCGGCCCGCTCCGATACCATGTAGAACTTGTGCGGTCTCTCGTCGTCCCGGTACACCTTGACGTGCGGTATCCCGGGCACGTGAAACGATTCGTACAGGTTCAGCATATTGTCGTCTCTCCTTCCCTCTCTATTCGAGCCGCACGACGGTGAGTCCGGCGCGCAGCTCCTCCTCCGACAGGGCCGGCGGTCCGGCCAGCTGCAGATTCCAGGGGCAGGCCTCCCCGGCCGCGTACGCGAACCTCACCCGGTGCCCCGCCCCCCGTCGACCGCCCTCCCGCTCACCGCCGCCAGTACGTCTTTTGCCCGCCAGTGCCCGCACCCGGTAGCAGATGCGGGCATCCGGCAGCCCCGCCAGCCAGGCCCGGCGCAGCGCCCGGGCCCCGTCGGGGGACAGGTCGGAGGCCAGCACGCACTCGTTTTCACCCACCATGGACGGTCTGCCCCGCAGGCGCACCCCGGCGGTCAGCTCCGCGGTGACCTCGCCCTCCGTCCAGTCCGGGCTGACCACCACCACATCCTCCGCCTCCGGGGCCCCGGTCCCCTCGTCCGCCAGCCGCCCCCGCAGCGAGGACCGCTCCGCCCGGGTGAAGCCCAGACTCACCGTCAGCATCACCCCGCCCCCGGCGATTTTTCGTGCGGCCCCCTCGCCCC
>PWGR01000222.1 GCA_003554565.1 Clostridia bacterium | reverse complement strand
TGACCTGTCGGCGGCGCTGGGGGCAATCCGCGGGCCCGTCTCCGGCAGCGGGGACACCCCAGTCGCGGTGGTCATCGACCATGCATCCCGGCTGGTGACTTCGCCCGACCGTCTCTCTCCCGACGAAAGGCGGCAGTTCGTGCAGCTGCTCAAGTGCGTGAGGGAAGCCTCGGAGGCCTCGGTGCAGGGGCCGGGACGGGTGATGAATCACAGCCTGGTGATGGTGTGTGACCGCCTGTCCGACCTGCCGTCCTGGCTGTACCTCGAGCACCCGCTGGTGAAACCGCTCAAGATAGATATGCCGGACGAAAGGGAAAGGCGCCGGTATTTTGAAATAGCCGCCCCGGGATTTCTGGCCGGTGAGAGCGCCGCGGGGGAGGATGATGACGACATCGCAACCGCCGTGGATCTCACGCGGGGTTTCAGTAACTATGAGCTCGAATGCCTGCGCCTGATATCGCTTGAGGAGGGAATACCCCTTCAGGAGCCGCGCCGCCTGGTGGAAACCTACAAGTTCGGCGTCACGGACAGTGCGTGGGAGCGGCTGCTCGAGCGGGAGGGCGGCCAGAAACTGGCTCGGGCGGAGGGAGATCCTGGCCCGGCGGGTAAAGGGGCAGGATCCGGCCATACATGCGGTGGTGGACATCATCAAGCGGGCCGCGGGTGGTCTCTCCGGAATACATCATTCCGCCTCGGGGCAGAAGCCGCGCGGTGTGCTGTTTTTTGCCGGGCCCACCGGCGTGGGTAAGACCGAGCTGGTCCGCGCCCTGGCCGAGCTGTTGTTCGGGGATGAGGAGGCGTGCATACGCTTTGACATGAGTGAGTACGCTCAGGAGCACTCTGATCAGCGTCTCTTCGGCGCCCCGCCCGGATACGTCGGTCACGAACATGAGGGCAGCTGACCAACCAGATCAAGGAATCTCCCTTTTTGGTGCTGCCTTTTGACGAGATTGAAAAGGCTCACCCCAAGCTCATGGACAAATTCCTGCAGATACTGGAGGGTGGGCGTCTCACCGACGGCAAGGGGGAGACAGTTTACTTCTCGGAGTCGGTGATCATATTTACCAGCAACATCGGGGCCTATGTCAATGTGCCTGCGGACGGAAGGTATGTACGAAGGCCCAACATACTGCCGCATTTTTGGCACTGCCCGGAATGCGGTCAATCTCACCTGCAGGAGGATGAGCCGGCGCAGTGCGGCTGCGGGTCCAGCCAGCTGGAGCTCTGCGATACTCCCTATCGGACGGTCAAGAAGAGGGTGCTCCGGGCGGTCCGGGACCATTTCCGCGAGGAACTGGGACGACCGGAGATATGCAACCGCATCGGCAACAACTTTGTAGTATTTGATTACATACGGCGCCCCGTGATGCGGATGCGGGATATCCTGGACAAAATCCTGCAGAACGTGCGGGACGAGGTCCACGGCAAGCGCGGTCTGGATGTGGAGTTTGCCCCGCCGGTGCGGCAATTCCTGTTGGATAGAGCGGCTGAGAATGTTCAGGATGGCGGACGGGGCATCGGGAATCTCGTGGAGACTGCACTGTTGAACCCGCTTTCCCGGCTGGTTTTTGACAGGCGGCTGGAAGATGTGTCCCTCACGGCGCAGCAGATCAAAGAGCGACGGGTGGGAGAGGAGTCAGTGTACGAACTGGAAGCCTCCGTCGGCGGGTAGCCGCCGACGGGTGACAGTGGGGTCTGCCGGGAGGTGTTGGTGTGCATCTGTATGTCGATCGCATCATCTCCTCGGTGAACAGCCTGGGCCCGGGAGAGCGCATAGCCCTTTTGTGAAATATCCCCGGCGTATTCCGGGCTTGCAGTGAGATCGAGACTTTCATGCGGGCCGCACCCTGTTAAGGCCATCATGGCAGTCAATAAGGCTAATCCCCACAACCGCAAGCGGACTTGCATAATGTTCTTGGTTGATGAAAGCGGCGGAAGCATGACATACCTCCTGTGGAATATTTGCTAACTATGCCCACATGTTATCAGCGGCGAATAAGGGTGTGAAGTGTGTCCTGAACCGGTTTTTGGCGGAAATGTGGCAAATCAATTTGCTCGCCAAAAGAGCCCCGCCGGTGTGTCGCGATTGGCCAAATGTGCCGGCATTAACGAACAGAACGGATATGGGTACTGTCAGTCTTTTCGTGCCACAGGTCAGTCTCTGGCATCAGAAAAAAGCTGAGAGGTGTCGTTCTGCTCCCTGACATACCATGGCAGGCAAGTTATCGTCTCGTCCGGCTTACACCGCCCGTGATCCGGATGCTCTGCTTTTACATGCTTTATGAATATCCCCGGCCCGTTCCGCTCTGAATACGGCAAAATCCCGGGGGCAGACTAACCGTGAAAACTGCTTTCGGGAGGTAGACACAATGCATACGATGAGTCATCTGGAGGAGTCCCTGCGTCAGAAGGAGCAGGCCCTGATTCAATACATCCGTTACATGCGCGAGGCCCAGGACAGCCAAAACACGGAGATGGCCGCCCTTTTTGCCGATCTTGCCAAGGCGGAGGAAAAACACATTGCGGTGATCCGCGACCAGGTTGCCATGTACTCCAACAACGAGCTACTGAACACCTATCAACAGGTCAACCAGCACAGCTCACAGCAATCCACGTACCACGATGTTGAGTAGAATTGTGGCCGGGAGTACAGTCCGCGCCAGTCGCGGCTGCCCGGAGGCAGAGACCTGCAGGTGAGCTGGCTTCCCCGTCGCTGTGATGGGCTGTCGCCCCCGAACGGGTGAGGGGACAGATATTGGCTTTGTGACCTATGCGGTCACCGAGCCTTTTTCGATACAACCCGTCTCATCGTCCACATCTGCAGGCTGTTCTCCGACAGGGGGAAGAGCACCAGCTCGACAAGCTGCGAGAAGTTATCCCGGTCCCTGGCGCAGGGAGAAGCGGTCTCCGATGCGCGCCCCGGCCCCTGCTCAGCCAAGAGGTAATCCAGACAGGTGTCCGCTGCGGTCCGGCACCAGGCGTAGACCATGAGGTTGTACGAGAGTGCAAAGAGATCAAGTCCCTCCGGGTCTGTGTGTTTCGAACTGTTCAGCATGTTCTCATTGGCTTCTGTTCCGCTGGCATAGTGCCGGGTCATGTGAAACTTCCTGTTCCACTGCTCAGCCGCGCAGGTCGCGCAGTTGCGGTAGGACCTTCCCGGATCAATTTCGCACCGTTTATGCAAGAGCAGGTAGGAGATAAGGGGAACCCCGGATCCGTCCAGGTTCTCGTCAGCAGTGGATTCGCGTCATCGTCCGATTGGCAGTTTTACACTAAGAAGACTCCGTCATGGTCGTTTTGGTCTTGATAATGCCGATCGAACTTCAGGAGCGGGGTGGGAGACCAGGTGACAACCCTCTATGCTCCGATCGATGTAGTCCCGGAATTCTGCCGACCGTCCTCTATTGCGGTGTTGGTCGTGGGATGGATAAGGAAGTCGAATACCTCAGAGTGTACACCTGTCCTGTCCATCATGACCACGTGTTCGTCTTGCCAGTCATATATGATAGTAGAACTGAGTCAGCAGATTTGGGATCAATCTGCCCGCACAAGCGGCGAACCGGCCGGCCCTCCAAAGACAGCTGCTGATCGGAGTTGGCGAACTGTGTTCGTGCGCCAGTATCTTGCCGTTTCATGGGGTCAGGTGCACTGTTGCTGTATGCGTACCGGGCGGACGATCGGTGTCATCGGCAGGATTTGACGGCAATCACGGCGTATCTAGAGACCCAGTGCGCGAAAGTGAGCGATGTGTATGCCACATGCTCACAGTAAGGCAAATAATTGCTCTGCTGGATCACCTCAGCAACTGGTGCCGCGCGTCGTATGCCGCGATCAAAAGCAAATCACCCCTGCAGTGTGACGGGATGAAAACGGGCGGTCAAGTGGCGGTGGACGACAGCATAACGGCTGCAAAATCGGTTCAGGCGGAGTTGACAGGGAGGTCGCAGAGTAGATGAGAAGCTACGGGGCACAGTCTGCAGTTGCACCGCTGAAGAGATGTCTGTTGAGACGACCGGATTGGAACACGAAACTGGAAGAAGACTGGCACGGAAAATGGGGCTTCAGCAGGAAGCCGGACCTGCAGGAGGCACAGAAAGAGCATGAGCAATTTGCGAACATATTGCGGGATTTGGGAGTCGAAGTCTGCTATCTTGAAGGTGACTCAGAAGCTGCATTCGACGCAATCTTCGCTCACGACCGGGCCCTCCTGACGGATGAAGGAGCAGTAATTCTCAGGTCGGGCAAGCCTTCACGGCAGGCCGAGAGCTCCCTGATGGTGGAGGGGCTCCGCGGCCTCGACATTCCAATAATCTACAGGATGCAGTCACCGATGACCGCAGACGGTGGTGACTTCTTGTGGGTGAGAAGAAATCTGGTGTTAGCGGGCTACTCATATCGGACGAATGCGGCCCGGCAGGCGGAATTCGTCAAGTTTATGGGTGATATGGGTGTCGAGGTGAAATCCGCGCCCGTACCGCACTGGACCGGAACGGGTGATGTGATGCATCTGACATCATTCATAAGCCTGGTGGATCACGACCTGGCCGTGGCTCACCGAAAAATCATGGCCGTGGAAACGGCGGAGTTCCTCCAGGAGCAGGGTGTAGAATTTGTTGACGTCCCGGATGAGGAGTTCGACATGGGGCTCGGAGCCAACGTACTGGCGGTGGCACCACGGAAGTGCGTGATGCTGAAAGACTACCCCGGAGTCCGAAAGGATCTCGAGGCTGCCGGTGCAGAGGTCACCGTCTTCAGTGGTGAGGAGCTGTCGCACTGTATGAAGGGTGGGGCCACCTGCCTGACACTGGCCCTTTTGCGGGAGTATTAGACAAACACTTGTACTGCTGCATAGGATTCGATCTGATTCTTATGACGGCTTATTACATCATGATGGCTTTTCCCGGCACACTCCGTTTATCGCGGTGCTGACTCCCGGCTTGGAGGATGAGGTGGATCTATACCGTATTCCAGCATTCACGCAGCCGGTCCGCGGATCGATCATGTCGCTCAAACGGGGTCGAACATTGAGGCTGCACACAGTCAGAGAGCCGGGACGGGACGAACAATCATCCTACCAAATGCGCTTCTTCCGATCCTGGCCTTTACTACACTGCGTTTCCCTCCTGCCACCTGACCATGTTTCTCGAATCTGCTGCGTAATCGTGTCTGATCGATACGCAAATTACCTCGAAAAAGCGAGTTGCGATAGTTCCGCAATTCTCGCTGCACAGAGCGAGTCTAAACATTGACCTCATAAATCCGTTTACGACAGTATGGCCGACAGGGATTGTGTGCACCATGGCGAATACCAGTCATGCAGCTGCCTACCATTTTATCGACACAACTATTACAGTGTAGGCCTCCCATTCACGTACCCTACCGGCGTTTTCTGTGGCATGAAGCAGTTTTACGTACATTGGCTGTGCGCTGCCGGGGGCCCGGCCGGATGACAACGTATTGCGAAAGGAGAGGGTCACATGCTGTTTGCTGCACTGTTCAAGGTGAAGTCGGGGACCGAACAGGAGAGAGTCGCGCGTCGCCTGCAGTGGGAAGTACCGGAAGGCATTGAGATTGAGGCGGAGTACTGGCTGCACACACCTGACCTGGAAAGCATCTGTATATTTGCGGCTGACAGTTTTGCAGCCATGATGCAGGTAACCGGTGCGTGGAATGATGTCTACGACGTCAGCATCTCCCCGGCGATTGCTGCTGAAGAAGGTCTCGAGCTGGCAAAGCAGATGCTTACTTGAGGGACGGCATAGAAACCGGCGGCAGGCGGTCTCGGTGCTCCTAACTAGTGCGCCAAGATACTGTCGCGTCGAAAGCAAACAGGACCGAGGCCTGAGCGGGAAGGGTAGCAATCACCGGCTGCTATCACACTGAAGCATCTGATGGCACAATCACAACACGATAGCAAGGCCCATCGTGAAAGGGCGCACGGATTGTCTATCAGACTGCGTCTGCACCCGGCGCGGGGCATCTGCCCCCGAAAGGTTCTCTACGCTTTTTCTGTTGCATTGCGCTTTCTGAGCGTCCGACCTTTGAGGAAGCAAAATGTCTACGAGGAGGGAGGTGGGGCATGCCTCGTTTCATGGTGGTTCACACCTTGCCGTTGTCCGAGGAGGAGTGGCTGCAGGCAACCAGGTCTCTGACGGAGAAGATTCCCGCGGATGTCCGGTGGAAGCGCACCTACTGTGACTTTTTCAGCAGCAGGTTTTTCTGCGAATGGGAATCGCCCAGCAAGGAAATGTTGGAAGAGGGGTTCCGGGCCACAGAGACCCCTTACGATGATATCTACCCGGTCAGGTTGTTCGATCCGACCGAAGGCATAATTGAGTCCGGATGACTTCTATCAGAGGCATTGTGGCGGGTGTTGGATAGACGCTTCACTCCGCGGGGAGACCGCCCTCAGGGGTGACCTCCCTGCTGCAGTGACTCAACCCCGCAGGTAAGTGTGCCGCCGCGGCAAACCATAGGCCGAAACCAGGGCAGAGAGGGCGCTCACCCCCAGCACGGCGGCGGTGAGGAAGACGGCAGACGTGTACTGTATCAGCCACGGCGCATCGGGGGCGTGCATCCTGGCTCCTGCAATCAGGGCACCGAAAGCTGGCGATGGAGGTGCAATGAAACCGAGGATGCCGAGGGCAACATCCCAGCCCAGCATCAGAAGAAGACCGGAGAGAACCAGACTCGCTCCAGCCGCAGCTGTTGAGTTTTCCCCAGCTATCAGCCTTGCGGCCGACGGGAGAAGGGTCAAGATCACACCTGCTGCCACGGGCACAAGCGTATGCTGTACATTGAAGGCACTAACTGCTCCCCATCCGGCGAAAAACAGTATGGGGGGTGGTACTCTGGCCAGAATCGCGACAATGCCACTACAGTGACCGCACTCCCGCCTGATGCCGACAGAGAGCGGGACGGACAGAAGGAAAGTCATAGCTGCAGCACCAGCCCCATACAGAACGGCATTTTGCCAGGCGCCGAGTACTCGAGAGCGGAGATCGCGACCGAACTCGTCTGTTCCCCAGCTCCCGGTGATCCCCTCGGGTTCGGCCAACCGGTGCTCGAGGTCCATGTGCAGGGGATCGGCCGATATGAACACGCCCACAAAGGGAAGCAGCAGGGCTGCAGCGACCAGGATCCAGGCCGCTCCTGGGCTGACCCTGACGCCGGTTCTCTCGTCGGTCTCCGGCTGTCCCGATCGTACATTCCTTCCAAGTGCCCACAGAACGATGGACAGGACGAGCATCGCTGCCACAGCTGCAAAAATTTCACGACCGTCCAACACGGGACCGTCCGGTACGGGCGTCGTGGGTTCCATCCATCGACGGCCCGCTCCCGTGATCACGGTCATCAACGTGGTCATCAAGACTACCCGTCCCGCCAGCTGTGGGGCGACTTCCGAGAGAAGTCCCCGGAGCCTCCCGCCCATGGGCACGTCATCACCGGTGCGCCCCCCGCGCAGTGAGACCTCTGCCCCGAGCGCCAGGCCGAAGAAGATCACCGAAAAAATGGGCATGAGGAACAACGCCGGGTTCGGGCGCAGGCCGGATGCCAAAAGCACGGATAAAAGCCCCCAGCTGAGGACTGTATCGGCTGCAGGCTGAAGGGGAGACAGACCGGTCAGAGACAGCCACAGAGCACCGAAACGTGCTCCCTTTCTAACTCCCGGGGCGCCTGTTCTCTTCAACACGGCGGTGAGTGTATGCCCGGTCGCCAGCGCGGCGGCCACCACCCCACCCAGATACAGCAGGATGGGGCCGTAAGAGTGCAGGGCCCCGCGCTGCAGGGCAGAGAGCCAGCCGGCTTCGGTCAGCAGATGCGGCGGGAGCAGCGCCGCTGTGAGTATGATCGCCAGCGCGAAAGCTGCCAGCCACAATCGTTTGTCTGACAATGTTTGCACTCCTTTCATGCAGGAACGGGTGGGTCAGAAGCTGTTGCAGGTCGGACTGCAGCATATCTCCCAGCTTTTCCTATGTCCTTTATTCGCGGCAGTTTGTGTGTTTCCTTTCCAGGGTATGTGAACAGACAACTCGAAGAGACAGCTAAAGGCAGTACGCTGCCGCGGGACCGCAGCAGCAAAGTCCAGGAAAGATCCTCGATGGGGATGAACAGCAGAACAACTTCGTACGGGCGATGGAGGCGGGGCGGCCGGGAAATGCTGATGCTTCAGGGTGAGGCCGCCCCGCGTCAACTACTCTTTTCCGTCGTAGTTTACCGGGAAGGTATTTGGAGGAACGTTTTCGTACTCCAGCTCCCTCAACTCGGCAAATCCAATCCCGGGTGCGTTGATCGGGTAATCTACCTGGGCCACATTATCCCAGTAGGCCCGGTGATGGACGCGATCCTTCAGTACGATGATGTCCAGGCTTTGCACGTCAATGCCGACGGACGTCAGCCCGGCGCTGTCGTTCGCTCCCCTGAGGCGGTCCGACACCACCAGATGTCGATTGTTACCCAGGTCCAGGCGGGCTACGAACCCATCCTGTACGACAGATCCCTTGCCCATGGGACCGACCCGCTCATAGCGTGGCCGTCCCATAAACTTCACGGTGCCCGTCACCTCGACGGGATCACCGGACGTTTCGTTATACCATCCCCCCACCCGCAGGGTGACAGTGTCTCCCACGGAGGCCGTCTCCTCCAGTTTCTCGGCGGCCTCCGGGTCCGCTATGCCCGGGATTGCCCAGTTCTCTGCCCCCTGCCGCAGCAGCTCGTGCAGCACGTGGGTGGTATCGCCGATGCGATCGGCCCCGTCTGCGATGACCACTGGCTTTTCGCCCTGTTCAACCAGCTGCATCACTTCTGCCACTGCCTCTGGCGGTTTGGGCAGGTCACGCGCGAAGGAGTGCCGCAGACTCCAGGCGAGATCCGAGACGTCCTGCGCCGCCTTGGATGCCAGTTCCTCATCGCCGTCTGCCACGGCAATGACTGACATTCCGATGTCGGGGACGTCGGCATACGCATACCCGGGTGCCACGGCCAAGTAAAGGAGCTGTTCCTCTTGCTCTTCCCATTCCCGGCAGCGTTCCAGGAGATCCTTCATTGGGTGGTACGATGTGGCCTGGAATATGCTGGCGGACACAATGCCCGGCCGGCGGCAGACGACGACTGGGTCAATGTCGCCGCGTACAGACTCAATCAGCCGGCGGGCAGCCTCCTCACCGGTTTCCTGTGTATCGACGTGTGGGTAGGTCTTGATGACAAAGACTCCGTCGGCGACGTCGGTCAGTTCGTGGTCTTCATTGGCATGAAGATCCAGCGTCACCATGATAAAGACATCCTCGCCCACCGCCGCACGGGCACGGCGGACGAGTTCCGCCTCGGGTTTGGGCACGCCGGTTACCGCCATGGCCCCGTGCAGCGCCAACAGAACGCCGTCCAGCGGCCCGGCTTCTCGCAGGCGTTCGGCAATCTCATCGGCGTACTTATCAAAGCAGCTGGTGGTGAGCCAGCTTTGAAATCCACCCGGGGTTTTCTTTGCGTACACCAGCGGCACCAGTTCGGCGTCTTCCGCCTCGGCCGCGCGGATATATCCGTTGATGTAGTTCGGTATTCCCCGGTTTTCTTCCAGCACTTCCTCGCCCCGCTGGACTGCGGGTTCAAAGCGTTCCTCGGTTGTCGGTTCGAGGCAAAATGTGCATGTTTCGTCGGCAAAACCAGCCACGGCAATTCTCATCTATCATACCCCCTGATCATGGCCGCCCGCGGCATCGGGGCAGCGGTGGTGGATCCACCTCATATTCGCTCAATTCTTGACGCTGACTCTCGATCCTTCGGGGTGACGGTGGTCTTTCCTGCTAGACGTGCGCGAGAAGTCGCGGAGAACG
>PWGR01000195.1 GCA_003554565.1 Clostridia bacterium | reverse complement strand
CGATTCGGTCTACGTGGATGTGCAGGGCGACGGAGTGCTGAGGGAGACTGACCTGTTCCGTCCCGTGTATGACGGGGGCAGAGCCGGCACCATATTGTTTGACGACACAGACGGTCCAGGTGTGAATTTTGTGATCACCGAAATTGAACCGGATGGACGATTGGTGAATCTGGGGTTTGACGGCAGCGGACACGGCACCCAGGTGGCGGGTGTGATCGCTGCGGCAGAGACGGATCGCGACCCCGGTGGCATTGCCCCGGGGGTAGATATGATGGCATTGAAGGCCCTCTCCTCGGACGGTTCGGGGAGCTGGTTCAATGTCATGCGCGCAGTGGAATACGCAGCAGTTCAGGGAGCAGATGTTATCAATGTCAGCGTGACGGGGATGCACGATCTGAGCAGTGGCAGTACCCTGGAATCTCGCAGGTTGGCAGAGATAGCTCAGGAACACGACGTACTGATAGTCACCGCAGTGGGTAACACCGGACCCGGACTGGCCACCGCCTATACTCCTGGCGACCCCCGATGGACGCTGTCTGTAGGGGCGGCGGCAGTGCCCGAGGTGGTGCTGCGCGACTACGGTTACAGCCTTCCCGAGGTTACGGTGTGGGAGTACAGCTCCATGGGACCCAGGGCGGATGGCGGGCTGGCGCCCTCAGTCCTGGCTCCGGGAAGCATTTACACACCGCTGCCCGAGAGGCTCGCTCCTTCGGAGCGGAAGTTCTTCGAGGGAACCAGCTGTGCGGCCGGGCATGTGAGCGGTACGGCCGCCCTGATGGTGCAGGCAGCCCGGGAAAGAGAGCTGCCCTACACCATGCTGGGCATAAAGCGAGCCATCGAGGAGGGCGCGCAGAAGATGGATGACTATCTGCCGGTTGAGCAGGGCTTCGGTACACTGGATGCCTTCGAGTCATGGCTGTCCCTGCGCCGTGATCCTGCCGGTGAATCCAAACTGGAGCTGGCCCTCGACTCGGGGGTGATGGTTGAGCGACCGCTGTCCGAGATGGATCCCCGTGGAGTATATCTTCGTGATTACATACCCGGCGGTCTGTCGGTATTCCTTCGTAACCAGGGGGATGCGCCATCCGGTGTATCTATTTCGACCGAGGGGATGAACTGGGCCCTGCCGGCTTCCCGGGGCATGGAGATGCCCGGGAATGCGGAAATGGACCTTTCCCTCTCCTATGATCTGCCTTCGGGTCCCACGGTCCTGAGCGGTTTTCTGACGGTGGATGATGAGCGGACCCCTGGCGTGGATGACCGGCTGCTGCATACCATTGTTCGACCGGAGAAGCTACAGGATCAGACATCCCTGCAGGAGAAGGGAGAGCTGGGCGCCGGAATGTGGCGCAGGTACTTCGTGCACGTACCAGAGGGTGTATCTCATCTGCGCGCCGAGGTGGGAGTACCTGATCCCGAAGCCGGTCGAGTGTACCTGCAGATTGTCGACCCACATGGTGAACAGGTGCATGTCAGCCCGCATGTCGGAGCCGGCAGTCGCGGCAGATGGGGAGATGAGAGGCTTCACACCTCCCGGATTATCGAGTGGCCACAGGTCGGCGTATGGGAGATAATTGTCAGCAGTGCATCGTCTCTTTCCTTTTACGGGCTCGAAAGCAGCGAGTTTGACTTCAGTGTTGATGTGCTACCGCGCGGGTCACTGGCGCTGGTACCCGAGCAGACCGAATGGAGGTTTGCCCGGCCGGAGACGGCTCCAGGCTCACTGCAGGCCAGGGTCAGAATTGATACCGGGGACGATGACACAGCGCTTCTTGGTGACCTGCAGCCTCTCGGTGTGGGGCTGGTCAACAGTCCAGAGGAACTGCAGGTACTCCCCCGGCAGCGGTTGGAGGGGACGTCAGAGGAGTTCCGGTACTCCTATTTTGAGGTGCCCGACAATACCAGCGCGCTGAATATCTGGTCGGGCAATCCCAGTCAGGAGGATGTGCTCCTCGAGATGCTTCTGTACCGTGAATCGCCTGATGGGCGCATGGAGGAAGTCGAGACCGAGTCCGGTGGGGATCGGGAATTCCTGCGGGTCAGAAATCCCTCTCCCGGGGAGTACATGCTGGCCACCCGCCCCGATTCGACGGAAAGATGTGATTATGAAGTGATGGTTGAGGCCTGGCCCGCGGTGTGGGATGTGCAGGTCAACGGCCCGGTAATAGGTCGGGGCGGAGCACACGAGCTGGCAGTGCGGATGGAAATCCCCCCGCGAACGGGCAGCTACTGGGCACTGGTGGGCCTTCAGACCGCAGACGGACTCCCGGTGGCGCGCACCTGGATGCAGGTGGAGGTTGGTGCGGGCTCGGTACTATTTTCTTCACAGCCCGTAGTGAACAGCGTGTCTCCGCTTCGTGTGGCGGTTCGTGACGCAGAGACCCTGCGTCCGGCCGGGGGTGTGGTTTCATTGAACGATCAGTTGTATACTCTAGATGAGGACGGAATCATTACTATTCCATCGGTGGATCCACAGGATAGACTAAATCACTTCGAGGTCCGCTACAACTCAGGAGAGGATGACTGGTCTCCGCCGGTGCGGCTGGCCGCATCCGGGCTGTCAGATGAGCAGTTGGCGAGCTGGCGGCAGTCCCTGATGCGGGCAGTGGCAGGAGGCAGGTTGGATAATCCGCTGATCCACAAGCGCTGGGAGAATTTCTTTTACAGCCCCCCGGGTACCAGCTCGCCCCGCTGACACGCCCCGATAGTGCCGGGAGCAGTCTTTACATATCCTGGGTGCAAAAAATTGGGAGGGATTGCATGGAGCTTTACATTGACACGGCAAACCTCGATGAAATTAGAGAGGCCAGTAAATGGGGAATTATTTCAGGAGTTACGACGAACCCGAGCCTGCTGGCAAAAGAAGGGCGGAAGATCGACGACGTAATCGATGAGATAGAATCCCTGGTCGACGGGCCTATCAGCGTTGAGGTGGTGTCTACCCGGGCGGATGAGATGGTGGAAGAGGCGCGCGAGGTAGCGCAGATTGCCGAAAATATTGCGGTCAAGATTCCCATGACTACCGGGGGGCTGGCTGCCGCCTCGCGTTTGGAGGAAGACGGTATCGCCTGCAATGTGACGCTGGTGTTTTCTGCCAATCAGGCATTGATGGCCGCCAGGGCAGGGGCCAGTTTCGTCAGCCCCTTCGTGGGCCGACTTGACGACATCGGTGCTGACGGAATTGGCCTGATAGGAGATGTTGCCGACATCTTTGCATATTATGATATTGACACGCGCATTATATCGGCGAGCCTGAGACATCCCAAACATGTGCATGAGTCGGCCATGATGGGTGCGCACATTGCTACTGTTCCCTACGATGTATTGGAGAAAATGGCGAGTCATCCCCTCACCGATTCCGGCCTGCAGAAGTTTCTGGATGATTGGAAGTCAATGGAAGGCGACCTGTAGCAGAGACCGCCCCAGTTGGGGCGAATATTTAGGAAGGTGAGGTCTTTGGACCAAACAACCATTCAGTTGTCCGACTTGGAAGGGCTCCGCCTGTCCGAGTTGTACGAACTGGCGAAGAAGATGGATATAAGTGGATACACCAATTTGCGGAAGCGGGAGCTCATTTTCGAGATCCTTAAGACCAAGACTGAGCACCAGGGACACATATTTGTCGAGGGAGTGCTGGAGGTAATGCCGGACGGCTTCGGCTTCATCCGCCAGTTCTCCTACCTGCCCAGCGATGAGGACATTTATGTCTCGCCGTCGCAGATCCGCAAATTTGATCTGCGCACAGGAGACAAGATAACGGGGCAGGCTAGACCTCCGAAAGACTCTGAACGGTACTTTGCCCTGCTGCGAATTGAGGCTGTCAACGGAGGAGACCCGGATAATACGGTGCGGCGCGCGCCGTTTCACGCCCTGACACCGATTTTTCCCGATGAGCGGTATTCGTTGGAAACCGCCAATGGCGATATTGCCACACGTCTGTTGGATCTGGTCGCGCCGGTTGGCCGGGGACAGCGGGGGCTTATTGTCTCCCCGCCCAAGGCCGGAAAGACTGTGCTCCTGAAGACAGTTGCCAACAGTTTGACGGAAAATTACCCGGACATGACCCTCATGGTGCTGTTGATAGACGAACGGCCCGAGGAAGTCACCGACATGCAGCGATCGGTGGACGGCGAGGTGTTGGCCTCCACCTTTGACAAGATGCCGGAGAATCACGTCAAACTGGCAGATATGGTGCTGGAGCGTGCACAGCGGCTCGTGGAGCACGGCAAGGACGTGGTAGTGCTGATGGACAGCATTACCCGCCTGGCCAGAGCGCACAACCTGGTCATTCCCAGCAGTGGTCGGACACTGTCAGGTGGTCTCGATCCCAGTGCACTGCACCGCCCGAAGAAGTTTTTTGGTGCGGCCCGGAACATTGAGGAGGGTGGCAGCCTGACCATCATGGCCACAGCGCTGATTGATACCGGGAGCCGCATGGACGATGTCATCTACGAGGAGTTCAAGGGCACCGGCAATCTGGAGGTACACCTGGATCGGCGGCTCGCCGACCGGCGGATCTTCCCTGCCATCGATGTGAAGCGTTCGGGCACCCGTAAGGAGGAGCTGCTGCTCACCGAGCGCGAGCTGGAAGTTATGTGGCGCTTCCGAAAGTCCACCGCCGACATGGACTCAGCCGAGGTGATTGAGGAGTTCGGGCGGTTGATCCGGCAGACCAAATCAAATGAAGAGCTCCTGGAGATCCTGCACGCGACCTTCGGATAAATGCCGGAATGTGCCATTTGAGCAGCTTCTCGCACGGTATGAGCAGCTTCCTAGCAGATGCTGGATGAATAAATCACCCCCTCTGGAACAACCTATGGCGTGACCTGTGACGGTCACAACAGAGAGGGGTGAACAACTTGCCTGTTCAATGGTGGGCGGAATTGCGCAGCATAGCATGCGCTGCACTGATCGTCCTCCTCACACTGGGGTTTGCCGCCGTACCCGGGTCGGGCGACCCGGCGGAGACCGCGGATGACCCGGTCATAGAAGCCGAGCAGGGCTGGCCGGGCACCCTGAAGGAGGTATCCGAGGCCAAGTCCCGCGAGAGGCAGGTTGAATATACAGAATGCCATCGGATCGAGCGGCCCTCGGCAGAAGACCTGGCGCCAACTAGCGCCGTCGTCTCCGAGGTGATCGGGGACCGGGGTAACGAGGTGCTTGAACACCGGGTGCAGTCCGGTGAAACCCTGTCCTGTATCGCTGCTCGGTTTGCTGTTTCAGTGTGGACCCTGGCTGATATGAACGGGCTGGGGGATCCCGATGTTATTGGTGCGGGACAGGTGATAGATGTCCCGCCGACCGATGGAGTGTATCACAGGGTGCGTGGCGGGGAGACCCTGTGGGGTATTGCTCGGCGGTACGAGGTGTCGGTGACGGAGATAGAGCAGAAGAATAACCTGAAATCGGACCTCATCCGACCGGAGCAGGTCCTCTTCGTTCCCACTTCGGGAGAGCCGCCAGCAATGGCAGCGGCTGCTTCCCACTCTCAGGGCGGTGCTGGCCAGCAGAAGTTTCTGTGGCCTTTGGCGGAAGAGGGTAGGATTTCGTCCCCGTACGGCCCCAGATGGGGTGGCTTTCACTACGGGCTGGATATAGCGGTCCCGGCGGGAACGCACGTCCTGGCGGCAGCGGACGGGAGAGTGGTCGCTGCGGAGTGGAAGGGCAGCTACGGCCTGACTGTACGCCTCGATCACGGCAACGGATATGAAACTGTCTACGCCCACGCCTCACAGCTCGAGGTCGGCACAGGTGAGATGGTTTTGGCCGGCCAGCCCATTGCCCGGGTCGGCACTACCGGCCGATCGACGGGCCCACACCTGCATTTTGAGGTGCGGGTGGGCGGAGAACCCCGCGATCCCCAGAACTACCTGAGATAGAAGAACCGCATCGGTGGTCTATGCTTGGCTCTGACTGCGGTGATAGATAGAATGAATGCAGGTGAGGTCCCCTCAGAGGGTCACGGGCCTCACCTGCAGCTGTCGACCACCGGCGGAGATGGTTGGCTGTGGTCTTGTGCGCGTGCTATAATTCGATGGATGTAGATGAGGATATGGAGGGGAGGAAAATCGCTGTGAAGTCTGAAATTCACCCGGAAATCCGGGAAACAATAATCCGCTGTGCTTGCGGTGCCGAATTTACCACCAAATCGACGGAGGAGGAGCTGCGGGTTGAGATCTGCAGCAACTGCCATCCGTTTTACACCGGCCGCCAGCAGAGGGCACGTACCGGCGGGAGTATTGAGAAGTTCCGTGAGAAGTACGGTTACATGGAGGGCGAGGAGAGCGACTCCGACGAAGACGACGATAAGTCCGCTGACGAGTGATTCACCGTCGGGGGTATCACCCTCGCTTGAAGGGGGAGGAAATGGAGCAGGAATTACGTGCCGGCGGACAGGCTGTAATTGAGGGCGTGATGATGCGCTGTGGGAAGAGAATGGCCGTGGCCGTCCGGTCGGCAGACGGGAGTATATCCGTACGTGAGGAGCGTCTCTTACCCCTGGGAGACCGCTACAGGGCCCTGCGGCTGCCGATCATCAGGGGAGCGGTCTCGCTGGTTGAATCGCTGAGCCTCGGCATCCGTGCACTGATGTATTCGGCCAACGCGCAGGCAGAGACCACCGAAGAGGAGCTGTCTCCACGCGAGATGATCGGGGCGGTGGCTTTTGCCGTAGTTCTGGCCGTGGCCCTATTTATCCTGCTGCCCACATTACTGAGCTCGGTGGCAGGCCTGTGGGTCGGAGGTGGACTGGCCCTCAACCTCATCGAGGGTTTGATCCGTCTGACGGTGGTCGTGGGCTACATTGCCGTGGTAGGCCTCCTGCCGGACATGGAGCGGGTCCTGGAATATCACGGCGCTGAGCACAAGGTCATACGGGCCTGGGAAAGCGGCTCACCTGCAGATATTGCGGCCGCGCGATCACAGTCCACGGAGCACGTCAGGTGCGGTACCAGCTTCATCTTGATGGTGGCGCTCGTCAGCATTGCGGTCTTCTCCCTTTTTGGTTGGCCCTCCATCTGGGGCAGGATCGGGATGCGTCTGCTCCTTCTTCCGCTCGTGGCCGGGTTGGCCTATGAGCTTATTCTCGCAGCCGCCCGCCGCAGCAACCCAGTAGTGGGGGCCCTCATGCGGCCCGGTCTATGGATGCAGAAGCTCACCACGCGCGAGCCGGACGACGGACAGCTGGAGGTGGCCATGACTGCGCTTCAGCGGTGTATCAGATGTGGTCAGGAGGATTGCCAAATTGATCGAGAAATATGAAGAAAAGATCGCCGCACTCCGGGAGCGGTACGAGGATTTGAACGGAATTATCAGCGATCCGGACGTTATTTCTGACCAGAACTCCTGGCAGAAATATGTCCGCGAGCATTCCAGAATAGAAAAAATCCTCGACACCTTTGCCGAGCTTCGCCACGCTGCATCTGAGGCATCCGACGCGAAGGAACTCCTGGAGGCCTCCGTAGAGGAGGATGAGTCTGCCTGGTTGCGCGAGGAGATTGCCTTGTGCGAGAAGCGCAAATCCCGTCTCGAGTCTAACCTCCGTAGGCTGCTCATACCCCCGGACGAGCGGGACGATAAGGATGCGTTTGTGGAGATCCGGGCCGGAGCGGGAGGCGAGGAGGCTTCCCTGTTTGCAGGGGACCTGCTGCGCATGTATGGTCGCTATGCCGAGCGATGCAGCTGGCGTGTGGAGATTGTGAGTCGGAGCGAAACCGATCTTGGCGGAATGCGGGAGGGCATTCTGGCCATCTCGGGGGATGATGTGTTCAGCTATCTCAAGTACGAGAGCGGCGTCCACCGCGTACAGAGAGTCCCGCAGACCGAATCGGGGGGAAGGATTCACACTTCCACTGCCACGGTGGCAGTTTTGCCGGAAGCCGAGGAGGTGGAGCTGGAGATCGACCCGCAGGACCTGCAGGTTGATACATTTACCGCAAGCGGGCCCGGGGGACAGCATGTGAATAAGACTGAATCTGCGGTGCGGATTACCCATCTCCCGACGGGCATAGTGGTCTCGTGCCAGGACGAAAAATCCCAGCACCGCAACCGTACACAGGCCATGAAGGTACTGCGGGCCCGTCTGCTGGACCAGATGGAACGGGAGAGAGACGAGGAACGGTCACGCGAGCGCCGCGCCCAGGTCGGTACGGGCGATCGCAGTGAACGAATCAGAACCTACAATTTTCCACAAAATAGAATTACGGATCACAGGATCAATCGCACCGTGCATCAGCTCGAGCAGGTCCTCGACGGTGAGCTTGATCTATTGGTGGAGCCTCTGCGCCTTGAGGAGGAACAACGGCTGCTCGATACGGTTGTCTCGGCGGAGTGAGAAACGGGGTGAGCGAGGTTTGCCGGATATTACCTGGCGCTCCGCCCTAAGGTGGGCGAGGGCACAGCTGGAACTGGCGGGTATCTCGCGTCCCGGGATGGAGGCAGAGTACCTGGCGAGGCCGGGAATTGGCGCTCCTCCGGTCGCCCTGCTGAATGCGGAGCGTACTCCGTCCGTTTGTCTCTGGCGCCGGTACGTGGAGGTGATCCAGAGAAGGGCGGCCCGCGAGCCGATTGCCTACATCCGGGGTGAGACTGAATTTTACTCCCTGGTATTTTACGTCAACCCGGATGTGTTGATTCCGCGGCCGGAGACAGAAACGCTGGTCGATGCGGTCCGGGATCGAGCCAACTCCATGCCCCCCGGTCCGGTACTGGAGCTGGGCGCAGGCAGCGGAGCGGTGTCGGTGGCGCTTGCGGTGCATATCCCCGACAGGCCCTTCGTCCTGACTGACATATCTGGTGCCGTACTGCAGGTGGCCAGGATCAATGCGGGGCGGCACGGTGTGAAGGACCGGATGAGTTTTGCTGTCGGTGACCTGTATGGGCCGGTGACGGGCAGTTGTTTTGCGGCAGTGGTGTCGAATCCACCTTACGTCAGATCGGCTGATCTGGCCGGGCTGCCTCCGGAGATTCGGCAGTGTGAGCCCATCTCAGCCCTGGACGGCGGTGCGGATGGTCTGAAGTTTCTGCGGAGGATTGCCCGCGCAGCGCCACGGCACCTTCGCCGTGGCGGGGTCCTGGCTCTGGAGACCGGTGCGGGTCAGGCTCGCCGCGTGGCGGAATTCTGTCGGGATTTTGTGGGGGAAGACGTACAGATATTGCACGATTTGGCGGGACATGAACGGGTGGTGGTGAGCAGATATGAGTGAGCGACGGTGTCGACTCAGGACGGAGATACTTCCCTGGCCCACCGATGACCGTGCGATCCAGCGCCGCGTGTTGAAGACGGCGGTACGACTGCTCCGGTGCGGTGAAGTGGTGGCCTACCCCACTGAAACTGTCTACGGGCTGGCCGCACCCGCGACCTGCTCCCGTCCGGTTGCCAAAGTCTTCTCCGTCAAGGGTAGGCCGCGGGATAAACCCCTCCTGGTGGCGGTGCGGGACAGGAACATGCTGCAGGGAGTTGTATCTGAGGTTTCCGCGGAGGCAGAACGATTGATGGAGGCATTCTGGCCCGGTCCACTGTCGCTGATCCTTCCCCGCGGGCCCCGCATTCCCCGTCTCGTTACCGGTGGGCGCGATGCGGTAGGGGTCAGATGTCCCGACCATCCAGCGGCGCAGAAGCTAATTGATGCGCTCGGCGAGCCCATTACATCCCCCAGTGCCAACAGAACGGGACGACCCAGCGGTCGCTCGCCCGGCGAGGTGCTGCGTGATCTGAGTGGGCGAATAGCAGCGGTGATAGACGCCGGTCCTTCTCCAGGGACAGAATCCACCCTGGTGGATATGACCGGTGATGTCCCCCGGCTCCTGCGGCACGGAGCGGTCGAGGCCAGCGAGGTGGCTTCCCTGCTGGGAGTTCTGGAGGAGTATTCCGACGAACCCGAACCCATCCAGCGCGACATTTTGCTCGTGGTATGTACGGGCAATACCTGCCGCAGCCCGGTTGCTGCGGCCATTCTGAGCGGTCGGTTGGGGGGTATCATCTCTGTGGAGTCGGCGGGAACTGCGGCGGAGCCCGGGGTGAGCCCGCCAGATGAGGCCGTCGGGGCCGCGGAGATGCTGGGATACGATATCAGTGAGCACCGCGCCCGACATCTCGAAGATGTGGCGTGGGAGCGGGTCGCCATGGTGATCACCATGACTCACCTGCACGCCGAGCAGGTCCGCGACTATCTGGG
>PWGR01000160.1 GCA_003554565.1 Clostridia bacterium | reverse complement strand
ATACAGAAGCTGGTCGGCGCCGATTCACTGGGGTATCTGTCGGAAGAACGGGTGACCGAGGCGGCCGGGGGATGCCCGGAAGATTTCTGCACTGCCTGCTTCTCCGGGCGTTATCCGGTTCCGGTCGATGAGGATGGCGGGTCTTCACTGATGGAGAGTGATGAGCGTGAGTGAGGGAATGAGCTACCGCGACGCCGGGGTGGATATCAGAAAAGCGGATCGAATCGTAAGGGATATGCGGGACATCGTGTCTGAGACATGGACTGAGGGTGTGCAGGAGGACTTCGGTGGTTTTGCAGCCTCTTTCGTGCCGGACTGGTCTGCCTACAGGCATCCGAGACTGGTCTCGTGCACTGATGGGGTTGGGACCAAGCTCAAACTGGCTAAAACTGCCGGCCGCCTCCGGGGCACCGGTGTTGACTGTGTGGCCATGGTGGTGAACGACCTTATCACCTCGGGGGCACGTCCTCTGTTCTTTCTGGACTATCTCGCTGCAAATACCCTGGAGTCGGATGATGTGCTGGAGATAGTGCGGGGCCTGGCCGATGGGTGCCGGCGCGCCCGATGTGCCCTGATCGGCGGCGAGACCGCCGAGATGCCGGGAACCTACGCAGACGACGGATACGAGCTGGTGGGTTTTGCAGTCGGCATTGCCGAAGGCGATCCCTCACTGCAGCCCCGCGAACCGGAGGCGGGCGATCTGCTCATGGCGCTGCCGTCTTCCGGCCTGCACAGCAACGGTTTTTCCCTGGTTCGCCGGTTGGTTCTGCGTCAGGGTTGGAGCCTGACAGAAAAGATCCCACCTCTCGAACGCCCGCTGGGAGAGGCGCTGCTGCGGCCGACGCGAATATACGCAGCTCCGGTCCTCGATCTCTTCCGGGAGGGCTCGGCCCTGGTCGCCGCAAACATAACGGGTGGGGGGCTCGAGGATAACGTAAGGCGGGTTCTTCCCGCTCACCTGGCACCGGATGTAGACTGGCAAAGCTGGCAGGTGCCGCCGGTATTTTCCCTTTTGGATGAGGCCGGTGGCATTGGGCATAAGGAGATGCGCCTCACCTTCAACATGGGGGTGGGGATGGTGGTGGTGGTGCCTCCGGAATGCCGGGATGATGCCCTGGCCACGGCCGGGGCACACGGTCTGTGCAGCTGGATGGTCGGGACGGTGGTCGAAGGAGGTCAGAAGTGAGATGGTGGGGAACAAGGCGCTTGCAGTTTTTGCCTCCGGTCGCGGAAGCAACCTGCAGGCGATCATGGAAGCGATCGCAAACGGGAAGCTGGACATGGAGCTTGTCCTGGTGTTGAGCGACCAGCCCGATGCTCGGGCCCTGGATCGCGCCCGGCGGGCCGGGGTGGCGACCGAAGTGCTTCCCTTTACTGGAGACGCGGAGGGTTACGGCGAAAAGCTGCTGCGGTATCTCGCACCGTATTCAGTAGATGTGATAGCGCTGGCGGGGTTCATGCGCATTGTACCGCCAAACTTCCTCAGGGACTTTCCGGGAGATATTGTGAACATACATCCCTCGCTGCTTCCCGCATTTCCGGGCCTGGACGCACAGGAGCAGGCCGTAGATTACGGGGTGCGGGTCTCCGGCTGTACGGTTCATTTTGTCGATGAGGGGGTGGACACCGGACCGGTTATTCTGCAGGCCTCCGTCCCGGTGTATGCCTCCGATGATGAGGATACTCTATCCGCGCGAATCCTGCGTTGGGAACACCGCCTCTATCCCCGCGCACTGCAGCTGTACGCTGAGGACAGGTTGAAGAGATGTGGGAGGAAGGTGAAGATTCTCGATGAGTGAAACCAGAACAGCACTGATTAGCTGTTCAGACAAGCGCGGGCTGGGACCGCTCGCCCGGGCCCTGGAAGATATGGGATGGCGCATCATATCGACCGGCGGAACGGCGGAGCACCTGGCTGGCGCAGGTGTCGATGTGATCAACATCTCAGATATCACCGGACATCCGTCGCTGCTGGGCGGCCGGGTGAAGACACTGCACCCGGCGATTCACAGCGGTATTCTGGCACGCCGGGACCGCCCGGAAGACATGCAGCAGCTGCGCGACATGCGCTACGAGCCGATCGACATGGTGGTGGTAAATCTATACCCCCTGGAGGAAACTGCCTCTGGAGGAGCAGGTGAGGGTGAGGTCCTGGAGAACATAGACATTGGAGGCCCGACCCTGCTGCGGGCTGCGGCGAAGAACTTCCCCTCAGTGATTAGTGTTGTTCGCCCGGATGATTATGATAACGTTGTGCAGAATCTGCAGGAGTGCGGGGACGTGGACCAGCAGACCCGCCGCGCACTGGCGGCCGCGGTGTTCCGTCACGTCTCCCGTTACGATTCACTCATCTCCGTCTATCTTTCGGGGGGAAGCGAGGCACTTCTGGGCTACCCGGACGAGATGACTATTCCCCTGCGGCACAGAATGACCCTGCGTTACGGGGAGAACCCGCACCAGACAGCTGCCTTCTACGAGGTCCCGGGAGGCTCGTCTCTGTCACTGGCCCGGCTCAGGCAGCACTCTGGACCGCCGCTTTCCTTCAATAACTACTGCGATGTGGATGTGGCCGTGTCAGTGGCGGCCGATTTCTCTGCTCCCCTGGTGTGTGCGATCAAGCACAATATACCCTGCGGGGTTGCCGCCTCTGATTCACCGCGTCTCGCCTTCGAGCGGGCATACGAGGCCGATCCGGTCTCGATTTTCGGGGGAGTCGTCTCGGTGAATCGCCCGGTGGACCTGGAACTGGTTCAGTGTATTGTGCAGCGCGAGCTGTTCCTCGAGGCACTGGTGGCTCCCGAGTATACGGATGAGGCGCTGGAACGTCTGCAGAAGCGGAAGAAACTTCGTGTGCTGCAGCTGGATGCCCTCGCCGGCTACCGGTCATCTTCCGAAGATCTGGAACTGGACCGAGTCGAGGGCCGGTTTGTGCGCGGCGGCATGCTGATCAACAGTCGCGATGAGGGATTTCGACTCAGCAGCTGCTGGGAAGTGGTCGGCAGCTCTGAGCCGGAGGAGAGTATCTGGCCCGATATGGAGTTTGCCTGGAGGGTAGCAAAGTACGTAAAGTCGAATGCCATTGTGGTAGCGCGAGACGGGGTGAGCTGGGGTATCGGGGCCGGGCAGGTGAACCGGGTCGGCTCGGCCGAGATCGCGCTGGATTCGGCCGGTGATCGCTGCGAGGGGGCGGTGATGGCATCGGATGGGATGCTCCCATTCCCCGATGTGGCGGAGCTGGCCGCCGAACGTGGGATCAGGGCGCTGGTACAGCCCGGCGGTTCCATACGTGACGATGAGAGCATCGAGGTGGCCGACCGAGCTGGCATGGTGATGATCTTCACCGGAAGGCGTCATTTCAGGCACTAGAAGTGAGCAGAAATGAGGGGGAGGATTCGTTCATGGACGTAATGGTCGTCGGCAGCGGCGGGCGGGAACACGCCCTGGTGCAGGTGCTGGCACGGAGCCGGGATGTGGAGAGAATCTACGCGGTTCCGGGCAGCGATGGTATGGCAGAGCAGGCTCATTTGATTGACGCCGACGCTGAGGACGTTGACTCGGTTACGGGGGCCGCGGTGGATGAGGGGATAGATCTCGTGGTCGTCGGCCCGGAGAAGCCTCTGGCTCTCGGTGTCGTCGACGCCTTGGAGGAGGCCGGTGTGCGGGCTTTTGGCCCGACTCAATGTGCGGCCCGCATTGAAAGCAGTAAGGTCTTTGCCAAGCAGCTGATGGACAGGTACGACATTCCCACTGCAGACTTCCGTGTTTTTACCTCCCATTCTGAAGCAGTAGCACACGTTAACGAGCGTTCCTTTCCCGCCGTGATTAAAGCAGATGGTCTCGCGGCAGGAAAAGGTGTGGTGGTGGCCCGGGACCGGTCGGAGGGGCTCCGCGCCCTGACGCAGATAATGGTTGAGCGCCGGTTTGGAGATGCCGGGAAGCGGGTCATCGTGGAGGACTGCCTCACAGGGGAAGAACTGAGTGTGATGGCCCTCACAGATGGAGAGACAGTTATTCCACTGGATGCGGCGCAGGATCACAAGGCCGTCTACGACGGGGATCTGGGTCCGAATACCGGGGGAATGGGCGCATTCTCACCCGTCGAATTTTACGATGACGCGATGGCTGACAGCGTGTTTGAGGACATACTCCGGCCCACTGTGGCAGCAATGAAGTGCGAGGGAGTCCCTTTCCAGGGGGTGCTGTATGCGGGGTTGATGGTGACAGAAGCAGGACCACAGGTGCTGGAGTTTAACTGTCGTTTTGGTGATCCGGAGGCACAGGTCGTGCTCCCGCGCCTGCACAGCGATCTCGCACCGATGCTCGCCGCTTCGGCCGCGGGTGACGGGAGCCTGCAGGCAGTGGGGCAGCAGATCCAGTGGAAGCCGGAGAGCGCGGTCTGTGTTGTACTGGCCTCTGAAGGATACCCGTTGGAGTACGAGAAGGGATATCCGATTGAAGGGCTGGACGAGGTGGCTGACCGGGTTTACCTGTACCACGCCGGCACCGCCCGCACCGATACGGAGTGGCGGACGGCCGGTGGACGGGTTGTGGGCGTAACTGCTTTAGGGCGGGACCTGGAATCTGCCCGCGACAGGGCATACCGGCAGATAGAGTCCATCAGCTTCTCCGGGATGCACTATCGTAGAGATATTGGTCGATGAGAAGGGCTCACCGGCCCACAGGTGCCTCCGAATTGGCCGTTGTGCTGTGTTACAATGGACCGACGTGAGAGGAGCTGATGACAGGTGTGCCCGCTCGATGATCTCAACCCGTCCCAGCGAGAGGCAGTGATGCACGGCCATGGACCCGCGCTGGTCGTGGCAGGAGCAGGTAGTGGGAAGACGCGGGTTCTCACGCGTCGTCTCGCCTACCTGATTGAGGAGCGCGCCGTCAGCCCGTTTTCTATTCTGGCCATCACCTTCACAAACAAGGCTGCCAGGGAGATGAAGGACCGTTGTGCCGACATGATCGGCGAGGTGGTGCGTCAGATGTGGGTGGGTACCTTCCACTCAATCTGTGTGCGGATTCTCCGGCGCTGGGCGGAGAGGGTCGGGTATTCGCGGGATTTCGTCATATACGATCGCGGCGACCAGCTTAGTCTGCTCCGCAGGATTATGAAGGAACTCAATATCGATGAGAAGCAGTACAAGCGGAACTCGGTGCTTCACACCATCGGTCGCGCCAAGAATGCATTCCGTTCGCCGGGGGCCATGGAGAGGGAGGACCTCGACCCGTACAGCCGGGAGGTGGCCCGCATCTATCGCCAGTACCAGCGGCAGCTGGCCGATTGCAATGCCATGGACTTTGATGATCTGCTGCTGGTTACGGTTCGCTTGCTGGAGGGACACCCGGATGTCGCCGGGGAGTACCGACGGCGCTTCTCTCATATCCTGGTTGATGAATACCAGGACACCAATCGAGTTCAGTATCGGCTGATCCGCCTCCTGGCCGACGGACAGCATAACGTGTTTGCAGTGGGTGATTCGGACCAGTCCATTTACGGCTGGCGGGGTGCCGACATCGGCAATATCCTGAATTTCGAAGCGGATTATCCCGAAGCACCGATATACAAGCTGGAGCGCAACTACCGGTCCACCCAGCCGATCCTGCGGGCGGCCGGTCGGGTAATCCGGAGAAACCACCAGCGGCAGGAGAAGGAACTGTGGACGGACCGCTCCCAGGGAGAACCGGTGTGCTTCTACCGGGCTGCCACCGGTGGCGATGAGGCGCACTTTGTAGTCTCCTACATAGAGCAGATGGTGAACAGGTCAGGCCGCAGGTGGTCCGATTTCGCCGTCCTGTACCGGACGAATGCCCAGTCGCGCTTGCTTGAAGAGATGTGCATGCGTCGACGCGCCCCCCATAAAGTTCTTGGTGCTACCCGGTATTACGATCGTGAGGAGATCCGTGATGCGATAGCGCTGCTGCGTCTTCTTCTGAACCCGGGAGACTGGGTCAGTATGCGGAGGGTGATCAACAAACCCCGCCGCGGAGTGGGTCCAACCACTGTGCAGCGGCTGGAGGAATACGGAGAGACTGAGGGGCTCGATGTTTTCAGTGTCATGGACCGGATCGATGCAATAGACAGCATTCGTCCCGCACAGAAGCGCGGCGTAGGGGAATTCGCAGCTGCGCTCAGGGACGTGCGTGCGGAAATGACTTCACTTGAGCCGGCCGAGATGCTCATGCGCGTGCTGGAGGAAACCGGTTGCGGTCGGTACCACCGCCGATCAGATTCCATAAGCCGAGGCGAAAACCTTGATGAACTCGTCGGCAGCGCCCGGGATTTCGCTCAGGACCTGCGGGATGGGCGGGTCCCTGCTCACGCCGGTACTGACGATACCGGACCGGAAGCCCTGGGGGCATTTCTGAGTGAAGTCGCATTGATCAGCGATACTGACCAGTATCAGGAAGGAGTCGACAGCGTGACCCTCATGACCCTGCACAGCGCCAAGGGACTGGAGTTTCCGGTGGTGTTTATTGTGGGCATGGAGGAGGGCTTGTTTCCGCACGCACGCTCGCTGGAAGACCCGGAGCAGCTGGAGGAAGAGCGACGACTCTGCTATGTGGGAATGACCCGGGCGGAGGATCAGTTGATCCTCTCGGCCGCAGATATGAGGAGTATGTTCGGTGAGCAGCCGATGCCCATGCAGCCCTCCCGCTTCTTGCATGAGATAGGTGAGGAGTATCTCTGTGACGTCCAGTCAGCTGAACCTGAGGCCCCGCGGTCTCCTCGTGGTAATGTCGCTGCCGGAATTTCTGGCGGGTCTGCCGGTAGTGCAGAGGCGGTGGGGGAAGATTTTTCTGCCGGGGACAAGGTTCATCACCGCGTGTGGGGAGAGGGAACTGTTGTGCAGAGAAAGGCGGAAAGTGGAGACGTGGAGCTGACCATAGCCTTTGCAGAGGAGGGCATCAAGAGGGTGGTGGCCGGAGTTGCCCCCCTTACGCGGGTGAGTTCTGCAGATCGGTGAACCTGGAAAGGTGTTGGACTTGAACCGAGCCGAGTGGATCGGGGAACTGCTCATCGGGTGGTCCATGGGCCTGGCGGTAGTCGTGCCGGGGTTGAGTGCGGCGACAATGGCACTGCTCTTCGGGGTATACCGCAAGTGGTTGTCCAACATCTCACGGTTGCGGATTCAGCCCCTGCGATTCCTGCTCGCCGGCGTAGTCGGAGGCATTTTATCTGGCGTTCAGATCATAAGCTGGGGGGCTGAGGTTCGCCCTGACGCACTCTCGGCTCTCTTTCTGGGGATACTATCCGTTTTTATCCTGGGTTTTGCGCGCGAGAATCGTCCCCGCGGGGTGACACTCATCATGTGCGCCAGCGCCTTCTTGGCAGCGTGGTATCTGGCTCTTCTGTCTCTGGTGCGACCCGTGGCCCTGCACGGGACAAACGGGCCTGCAATGGCGGTGGCCGGGGCCGCGGGCGCTGCTGCGATGGCGCTTCCCGGCATAAGTGGAGGAACGCTGTTGATTCTGATGGGTCTTTATTATGCCACTATTGAGATGGTGGCAGAGTTTGACTGGGTTTCAGTGCTCTGGTTTGGCGGGGGCGCGATTGTGGGGGTATTTGCTGTGGCCAGGCTCTTTCGGAAGCTGCTGCTCCGGTGGCGCGGTTGGGTAATGTCAGGGCTGATTGGGCTCATGGCTGGCTCCATGCGGGCGCTTCTGCCCTCGCAGTGGGATGCAGTTACCATCGCCGCCTTCATTGCGGGCATCCTGGTTTCGGCTGCCGTGCTGTTCATCAGGGACAACGGGGTGGGGGAACTGTGAGATCTGCTCTGCCAATTTCGGGCAACACCACGTATCGACACCGTGTGACGGGCACGATGTGGCGGGAGATGTGACCGTGCAGGTTGGTCGGCGTCGTCGCAATCCGGCCCGCGACGGCGGTCAGAGCCGTCTTTTTGCCCCTGGTTTACAACTCACATCTTTCGCCGTAATCGCATTTGCCCACTGTTTTTTGATGGTATTTGTGATTTGGGGAGGGAAACTAGGAATGACGGATAATATGTACTATAATACCGTATAGGTATGCGCGTACAAATCAGATATGTGATAAGTCCCAATGCACCGAAGAACGGGGTGATTATGTGTCGGATGAAGTCTTGGTCGATGTGAAAGACCTGAGCACTTACTTTTACACAGAAGACGGCGAAGTTCCGGCGGTTGATGGCGTAGATTTTCATATCAACCGCGGAGAGACACTAGGTGTAGTGGGGGAAAGTGGCTGCGGAAAGAGCGTAACCTCTCTTTCCGTCATGCGTTTGATCCCCCAGCCGCCGGGGAAAATACTGGACGGCGCTAGCATTACCTTCGAGGGCGAGGAGCTGCTGACGAAACCCGAATCTCAGATGCGAAAAATTCGCGGAAATGACATTTCCATGATTTTCCAGGAGCCCATGACATCGCTCAACCCGGTTTACACTGTGGGCGACCAGATCATGGAGGCCATCAGCCTGCACCAGGGTCTATCCGACCGCGAATCCCGCAACAAAGCCATCGACATGCTGCGTCTTGTGGGTATTCCCGCTCCCGAACAGCGGGTAGATGAGTATCCCCACCAGCTGTCCGGCGGTATGCGGCAGAGAGTCATGATCGGAATGGCACTGTCCTGTAACCCGAAGCTCCTGATTGCAGACGAGCCCACAACTGCGCTCGACGTCACGATTCAGGCGCAGATTCTGGAGCTGATGAAGGAGCTGAAGGACGAGCTGGGTATGGCCATCATGCTCATCACCCACGACCTCGGAGTAATTGCCGAAATGGCCGAGCGCGTTGTGGTAATGTATGCTGGCAAGATCGTCGAGGAAGCAACCGCGATGGAAATTTTCCGGGATCCCCAGCATCCGTATACCGAGGGTCTGATAAACTCCATTCCGCGGCTGGATCAGCCCACTGGAGAGCGGCTGCACGTCATTGAGGGAGTTGTGCCTAACCCGCTTAACATGCCGGTTGGCTGCTACTTCCACCCCCGGTGCCCGTACGCCATGGACATCTGTCGTTCGGAACAGCCCGAGCTGGTGACGAAGGATGGCCATAAGGTCGCATGCTGGCTGCATGACAAAGACAGAGCGGGGGTGGCGTAAATGTCGGCAGAAGCTGAAGCTTCCACAGAGGTGGCACGCGATGAGGCCGCCGAAATTATGGGGGAAAGGGTCAAAGAGGACCTCGTAGTGGTGAAAAACCTGAAGAAGTACTTTCCCATCACGGGTGGTGTGTTCTCCCGCATCGTTGGATGGGTAAAGGCCGTCGATGATATCAGCTTCAGCATCAAGCCGGGCGAGACGCTCGGCCTGGTAGGTGAAAGTGGCTGCGGAAAGACTACAGCAGGGCGAGTGCTCCTGCGACTGCTGGAGCCCACCGACGGTGAGGCGTACTTCGAGGGTGACAGCATCTTCGACATGGAGCGCGAGGATCTCCGCAGACTGCGCCGCAACATGCAGATCGTTTTCCAGGACCCTTACGCCTCCCTGAACCCGCGTATGACGGTGGGCGACATCATTGGTGAGCCCCTGGAGATCCACAATGTGGCGCGCGGCAAAGAGAAGCAGGACCGGGTACGTGAACTGTTGGAGACTGTAGGACTCAGTGCGCTGCACGCCAGGAGGTACCCGCACGAGTTCTCCGGTGGCCAGCGGCAGAGGATCGGCGTAGCCCGTGCCCTGGCACTTAACCCGAAGCTGATTGTAGCGGACGAACCAGTATCCGCGCTGGACGTGTCCATCCAGTCGCAGGTTCTGAACCTGCTGGAAGATCTGCAGGATGAGTTCGACCTGACATACCTGTTCATTGCTCACGACCTCAGCGTGGTCCGTCACATAAGTGACCGGGTG
Source organism: Clostridia bacterium (assembly GCA_003554565.1). Taxonomy (GTDB): domain Bacteria; phylum Bacillota; class Sulfobacillia; order SLMV01; family SLMV01; genus PWGR01. The sequence goes on along the minus strand of PWGR01000160.1, from coordinate 368 downwards.
GCCGTCATGTACCTCGGCCAGCTGGTAGAGGTGGCCGACGAGGGCGAGCTGTACGAAAATCAACTGCATCCTTACTCAGAGGCACTTCTCTCGGCGATTCCCATCGCCGATCCGGAGATTCAGCGCGGGCGTGAAAGAATCGTCCTCACCGGGGACGTACCGAGCCCGGCCAACCCTCCGAGCGGATGCCACTTCCGGACCAGGTGCATGCATGCCATGGACCAGTGTTCGGAGTCGAAGCCTCCCCTGCGGGACATGGGCAATGAACACTATGTCGCCTGTTTCCTGCATCATTGAGCCGCGCTCAAGCTGACTAAGGTTAAAACGGGGCCCCGTTAACGGGGCCCCGTTTTAACCTTAGTCAGCTT
>PWGR01000191.1 GCA_003554565.1 Clostridia bacterium | reverse complement strand
CCTCCAGATGTTGTGGCGACAGTGGATGACGAGGAGATCAGCTACAGCGATCACCAGGCCAGAGTGCGTCAGATCACCACAGCTTATGAGGACCAGGGAGGAGAGGTAACTCCTGAAGTGGAGGATTATATCCGCGAGGCAGCTCTGGATGATTTGATCTCGGAGACCGTGCTGCACCGGGAGGCGGTTCGATGGAACGTCAGCATCAGCGATCGGGACGTCGAGGAGGCCTTCGAGCGGTTTCGTGGTCAGTTTGAGGACGAGGAACAGGCCAGGGCTCATCTGCAGGATCTGCGCATGACGGAGGACGATCTGCGGGATCAGATCCGGCGTCAAATGAAGATTGAGGACTTCCTGCAGGCATATGTTGAAGAGGAGCTGGACGATGAGGAGTTCGAGGTGAGCGAGGAAGAGGTTGAAGCGCTGTACGAGCAGTACTCCGGCCATATGGAGGACTTTCCGGAGTATGAGGATGTGGCGCCCATGCTGCGCGACGAGCTGATGGAGACGCGTTATCACGAGCTGCTCGGCGAACTGGTAGAAGAGCTCCGGGCCGAAAGTGATGTAGAAATAAAGATTGACACAGAATAGGACAGAGCCGGTCTCTTTTCCGGTAGGCGCATATCCTTGGTTCACCGGGGGCGGGACCGGCCGTATTGTGCCTTTCTGGATTTGCTGTCATCTGCGGTTATGTGCGGTCCTGCCTGGTATGGTCCAGACAAGCCGGTAGTCAACTTTGGATATTGTTCGATGTCAGGTTCGCTGCCTGATCCGATGTGAGCCCGGTGCGCTGAAGGTATGGCTGACGCGGCGACGAAGTGTGCATCAGCATGCCTGGGGATTCGACAATGCGGGAGGAGGCAGCGAATTATGATCAGAAACGAAGTGAAGAGGAAGCTGGCCAGGGGCGAGCCGACGGTGGGCAATTGGATCAGCCTGCCCTCGCCTTCGGTGGTGGAAATACTTGCCCGGATTGGAATGGACTGGCTGGTACTGGATACTGAACACGGCCCCTTTGGCGAGGAGCAGCTGGAGAATATGATGCGTGCCGTGCGGGGAACGAGTGTTGCCCCCATTGTTCGCGTGCCAGACACTGATCCTGCCCTCATAAAGAAAGCCCTGGACCGCGGCGGTTATGGTATTGTCTGCCCGCTGGTGAATACGGCGGAGCAGGCAGAGTTGGCGGTCGCGGCCTGTAAGTACCCGCCCGAGGGTATACGCGGGGTGGCCGGCACCCGCGCGAGTGGGTACGGGGCGGACCTTGCGGAATACTACCGCACATGTAACGAGGAAATACTGGTTGCCTGTCAGATTGAGACGGCGACTGCCCTGGAAAACGTGCGGGAGATAGCGGCCGTTGCAGGGGTGGACGTACTCTTCATCGGTCCGAGCGACCTGTCGGCAAATCTCGGCCTGTTCGGCGAGACGGATGGTGCCTCCTTCCGGGAGGCAGTAGACAGGATCCGCTCTGCTGCCCGCGACCATAAAGTGGCGGTCGGTTACTACGCCCTGAATGCGGATGAGGCGCGACTCCGGATCGACCAGGGTATGGACTTTGTGTCTGTTGCCAATGACGTGTCTTTTCTCGCCGGGGCGGCTGAGGCTGCGTACAGCCACATACGCGGGGGATTGTGAGGACACTCAAGCGTACCTGCAGCCCGGTCTCATTGCGGCAGTAGGCACCGGGACGCCCGCCCGCACATGCACTCGGTGCTACATGAACTGCCAGGCAGCCCGTCGAGCGCCGATCAATACAGTATCCCATGCCGCAGGGGATTTGAGCACATGAAAGACTGGGAAGAGCAAAATAGTGACGGCATCGACAGGTGGGAGGAGAACGCAGGCTTTTGGGATGAATACATGGGAGAGGCCGGCAACGTCTTTCATCGCGACATAATCAGACCCGATACCGAACGGCTCCTTGAGGTCGAAAGGGGCGATTGGGTACTTGATATCGCATGCGGCAATGGCAATTTCTCCCGCCGACTGGCTTCACTGGGGGCCAGGGTTGTGGCCTTCGACGCCAGCGCTACGATGATTGAACGGGTCAGAAAACGCACTGCAGGTGACCAATACTCGGTACAGTACCGGGTTCTCGATGCGGCAGACGCAGACGGACTGCTGCGGCTGGGAGAGAGAAGCTTCGACCGCGCCGTGGCCAATATGGCCCTTATGGACATCGGTGCAGTTGAGCCCCTGCTCACCAGCCTGGCCCGCCTGCTTCGACCCAGCGGCACCTTCGTTTTCTCGGTCGCTCACCCCTGTTTTCAGCCGCCGGGCAGCCGAAAGGTATGCGAGGAGGAGGACGCAGGTGGTGAGGTAGTGAAGAGAAAGGCGATTCAGATCTTCCGCTACATACGGCCGGAGTCCCATCTCGGCCTGGCCGTCTGCGGCCAGCCCACAGAGTCCAGGTATTTTCACCGCCCACTCGCTCTCCTGCTCGAGAACTGCTTTTCCCGCGGTTTTATGATGGACGGTATTGCAGAACCCGTCTTTTGCACCGAGAATGAGGATGCTGGATCTGCGTGGACAGAGATCCCGCCCGCCCTGATTGTCCGCATGATACTGCGCTGAATTTCCCTCCCCCGGGTGCAGCTGACGACCCACGGCAGGTGGCCTGCACTTCTATTTCCTGCCACGTCCCCCTGAACACGACCAGGCCAGGCGCAGTGGTCGTCATAACCCGGCACACCCTCCCGCAGGGTTCATATACTGAAGCAGACGGAAGCCCGCTGGACGCAGAGGCAGACGCAAGCGGCTTCGAGGGGGAGCGCTTACTGTTCCCGCTGAACCGCCGGCTATCCTGAATAGCGGGGGGACCCCCTTCTTGAGTATAGATCCCCACAGGGGTGCAGCTGACGTGAGATTATTCTGCGTCTGTCCGTGGCGTCGGTCTCAAAGGCAGTTGTGGGCTTCCGAACACGGCCCGAGGGGGACTTCACATGGATGATCTGGCTCGCCTACGCATCGGGTTGGCACTGACCGGCTCGCATTGCACATTTGATGACATCATTCCATTGGCGCAGGATCTTGTTCGTCGCGGGGCTGACCTGCTTCCCATCGCATCTACAGAGGCCTTCAATACAGATACCCGCTTCGGCCCGGCGGACCGCTGGTGCCGCGAGATCGAGAAGATCTGCGGGAAAAAAATACTGCCCTCCATCGTCGATGTCGAGCCTATTGGCCCGGATAAGCTGCTCGACGCAATACTCATAGCACCCTGCACCGGCAACACAATGGCAAAGCTGGCCCACGGCATCACCGACACCCCGGTTACCATGGCGACCAAGGCGCACCTGCGGAACCAGCGCCCAGCCGTCCTCGGCATATCAACCAACGATGCGCTGGGTCTCAATGCGCCGAACCTGGGGACCCTGCTGGCGGCCCGCGGTATGTATTTTGTTCCGTTCCGGCAGGATGATCCCGCCGGAAAACCCACGTCCTGCATCGCCGAGTGGGATATGGCCGGAGGCGCCCTCCGGGCCGCAGTGCAGGGTGAGCAGCTGCAGCCGGTGCTACTTGGTCCGCAGGAGTGATCGGCTATGAAGAGCCTGCGCGTGGCCGTCATAGGGGCAACCGGGTTGGTGGGCAGCAAAGTGCTGTCGGGAATGCAGGAGCGCGGATTCCCGGCGACGGAAGTAGTTCCAGTTGCATCAGAAGGAGGCGACCGCTGGGTCGAGATCGGGGGGGAGACCGTCGCCGTTCGGGAGGCCGCTCCCGGTGTACTGTCGGATCTTGATCTGGTATTCAACTGCGCCGGACGGGAGGTGGCCGAGACGTACCTGCCGATTCTCGCCGGAACAGGAACCCTGTGCGTGGATAAGAGCACGGCCTTCCGGATGCATCCCGACGTACCCCTGGTCGTTCCGGAGGTAAACGGCCATCAACTGCGGCATCACTCGGGCATAATTGCCTCTCCCAACTGTTTGACCATCCAGCTGGTCACAGCTCTCGCCCCCCTGCACCGCGGACTCAGGCTGCGGCGCGCAGTGGTGAGCACCTACCAATCGGCCTCCGGGGCCGGCCGGGAGGCGCTGTGTGCCCTGCGCGGCGAGCTCGATGGCGGGATCAACCCCCTTCCTCATCACCTGCCCGGCAACGTAATTCCCCAGATCGGTCGCATTGACTCGGCTGGCCACAGCGGGGAGGAGAGCAAGATTGCCGCTGAAGCCGCCAGAATATTCGGTGATGATTCACCGGCGGTGACGGTCACCGCAGTGCGGGTTCCGGTGGAAGTTGGCCACTGTGCGGCGGTGTACTGCGAGGCGGAAGAGCCGGTAAGCCGGGAGGAGATTGTGCAGTTGCTCGCCCCGGCCCCGGGGCTTGAGGCGGAGGGTGATGTGCATGAGTACTGCACGTCCAGGGATGTTGCAGGGAAGGACGGAGTTTTTGTCGGCAGGATCAGAACTGACGCGCATTGCAGCCGCAGTTTCTGGATGTGGATTGCAGCCGACAACCTGCGCAAGGGAGCAGCGACCAACGCACTGCAGATAGCGGAGGCCCTGTTGAGGCAGCGGGTGTGAGGGGAGTTCCTACGTGCGATTGCGGGTGCTGAAATTCGGGGGTACATCCCTGCATGGCCGGCAGAACTGGGAACGGGTGGTGCGCCGGGTGACTTCTTACGCTCGGCGAGATCATTCGATACTGGTGGTGGTATCTGCCATGGGAAGGAATGAATCCCCGTATGCGACCGATACATTGATAAGACTGGCTGACTCCTTCGGGGACCCAACACCCCTGCGAGAGCTGGACCTGATCATGTCCTGTGGTGAGCTAATCTCTGCCGTGGCCATGACCGGGGCGCTACGTGCGGCCGGGCTTCAGGCCACCGCTCTGACCGGAGGGCAGGCGGGGATCCTGACCGGGGATAGGTTTGGCGAGGCGAGAATCATCCGGATCGATCCTTCCGAACCCCTGCGGATCCTGCGCCGGGGACACGTGCCGGTGGTGGCCGGGTTTCAGGGGGTTACCGAGGAGGGGGAGATTACCACCCTCGGCCGCGGCGGAAGTGACATTACCGCGGCGGCCCTGGGGGTGGCTCTCGGCGCAGAGATGGTGGAGATATGCACCGATGTCAACGGGATAAAAACCGCTGACCCGCGGCTGGTATCGGAAGCGAGGACGATTGATGACATGAGCTACGAAGAGATGTTCCAGCTGGCGCAGCAGGGAGCGCAGGTGGTGCACCCGAGAGCCTGTCAGATAGTCATGGCTGGCAATGTACCCCTGCGGGTCCGCAGTACATTCAACGACCATCCCGGAACCACGGTAACGGAAGGCCGCCTGAACCATCGTCGCCCGGTCACAGGAGTGACTCATGTGGCGGATTTGGCACAGATCCGCGTAAACGGAGAGCAGGATGAGACGCAGGGGGTTTTCGGTATACTGGCCGACTCTGACATCAGTGTCGATCTCATCAATGCCTCGCCCGACGAAATTGCCTTTGTGGTCGATGGCGATCTTCTTGAACCGGCGCAGCGCGCGCTGGAGGAGGCCGGTTACTGCGCCCGCGGACGATCGGGCTGTGCCAAGGTCTCCGTGGTGGGTGCGGGAATGCGGGGGGTTCCCGGGGTAATGGCGCAAGTCGTGCGCGCGTTGAAGGATGCCGATGTGGATATACTGCAGACCTGCGATTCACATCTGAGCATTAATTGTCTGGTTCCGGGAGATGACATGGCCAGGACGGTGCGGGCACTGCACAGCCATTTTGAATTGGATAGGATGGGAGGGACCGGAGATGAGCAGTAACGCGCACGCGCGGGTCATTGTGGCGATGGTGACGCCGTTTGATAGCAGTGGAGATGTCGACTGTTCGGCCGCGGTGCGGCTGAGCAGGCACCTGGTTGACCATGGAGCAGACGGGATCCTGGTCAGCGGAACCACCGGCGAGTCTCCTGCGTTGACCGATCGGGAGAAGCTGGGGCTTCTGGATGCAGTCCTGAAAGCCGTGGGGGACCGGGCGGAGGTCTGGATGGGTGCCGGGACCAACGACACGCAGGCTACAGTTGCATTGAGCCGGGAGGGAGCGAACAGGGGAGCGCACGGCATCATGCTGGTCACCCCCTACTACAACAAGCCGACCCAGGAGGGGATGTACCAGCATTTCCGGGCCGCAGCAGAAGCCTGTGAGCTACCGGTCATGCTTTACAATGTGCCGGGAAGGACCGGCATAAACCTCGAGTCCGACACTGTGGTGAGACTGGCGCAGCTGGAAAATGTGGTCGCCCTGAAGGAGGCATCCGGCGATCTCGACCAGGTTGGCCGGATCCGCCGCTCGGCTCCGGAGGATTTTCTGATATACAGCGGCGATGACTCCCTGACCCTGCCCATCATGTCAGTGGGAGGCTGGGGCGTCGTGAGTGTCGCCGCCCACCTGGTGGCCGACGAGATAGGGGACATGATCGATTTCTATCTGCAGGGAGATATTCATCGCGCTTCCCAGCTTCACCTGTGGATGCTTCCGTTGTTCGAAGCCATGACCATTCAGACCAATCCCATACCGGTCAAAACTGCGGTGAACCTGATTGGTGCCGACGTGGGAGGATTTCGCCCCCCGCTCGTGGACATGGAGGGAACTCCGCTGGAGGAGCTGCGCAAGGTCCTCACTTCCATGAACCTTATAAACGAATGACGGGGACGGGTGGGGCCCGCGCGGCCCCGCCCGCCGCGGCGCGTACAAGTGGCATGGTGGTGCGCCCGGAATGGGCGAATGCTAAGGGGTACAAGTCCCCTGTGGGCAGTGGCCACGCTGAAGGCAAGCGTACCCGCGGCGACGCGGATCCGAGGGAAAATCGGAGGCAAGATCGTGACCCACGGAGCACGAACCCTGAACGAGGCGCGAGAGGTTGGGCGAGTCTGTTGTTCAATGAGAAGCCCCGTATTGGTTGAAAGTCGGTCTAAACGGGGGGTGGGCGGCGAAAGGATTCGTCCTCATCCGGAAGCAGGAGGAATTGTCTGGACAGGATGAGGAAGGAAAATGGGCTGACTTGATCCTTCTTTCTCCTGGGTCAGTACACCTGCCACCTGATGGGCCCGGGCATCCTGAGATCTTGCTCCTGCACGCCTGCTTGCGGTAAGCGAGGATTGCTGGCTAAAATGGGAAGTGCACTTCTGCGGTTATGCCAGTTTCGAGACAGTAAATCTTAGGAGGGGTATTCATGGGCTTTACGCTGGCTATTGGGGAGAAGGCGCCCGACTTTCAGCTGCCTGCAACCGATGGCAGGACCTATTCCCTGGAGGATTTTCAGGATTCGAGGGGGTTGGTAGTTTTCTTTACCTGCAACCACTGTCCCTTCGTTGTCAACTCCGATGAACATACGCGGGCGACGGTCGAGAAGTTCCAGAAGAAGGACATTGCCTTCGTAGGCATCAATAGTAACAGTGCCAACACGTATGCCGAGGATTCCTTCGCCAACATGGTGAAGAGGATGGACGAACACGAGTTTCCGTGGGTCTACCTGCACGACGAGAACCAGGATGTGGCCCGTGCCTACGGCGCGCTGCGCACACCCCATTTTTACCTGTTCAACGAGGATCGGGAGCTCATCTACACTGGGAGGGCTCTGAACAACCCTGGTGAGCCGGAAAAGAGCACGGCCAATGATCTGGAGAACGCCCTGACGCAGTTTGTTGACGGGGAGCCGATTGGCAAGCCGCTGACCAATCCCCTGGGCTGCAACGTGAAGTGGGATGGGAAGGATGCCCACTGGATGCCGCCCGAGGCCGAGGACCTAGTCAAGGAGTAGGGAATCAGAGTATTGTGCAGCGGTGATGACAGGCCCATCTCGCCTTTTTTCTGGATGACGCGGCGAGATGGGCTCATCACCGGAGCGATGTGGTCCCATTCCGGGCATGGGTGACCGGCAGGTTCAGCGCTGGCTGACTTTCGGCCCGGGCCTTCCGGGAAGTTGGGGACAAGTGAGCCGTTTCCTGCCGGGTTCTACATTGACTATCTGAGGAATCGGAAGTGCAGGTTCCTACCGGTATATCAGCTGATACGGAATCTGCCCGCACCCTTATGGCAGGGGGCTCACATCCACAGTTCACCCTGAGAGAACCTACCTCATCAAACTGATTCTTCGGAGTGTATGGCGATACCGCCTCAAGGACCACCCAGTATTCCGCGCTCACTCGGCAGGGTATACATCCATCGCAGATCACCTGGTTCAAGGAGTCCTTGTGATTGAGCTTCGGTATGTGATAACTGGTGTAACGTTCCTGTGCATTTACGAGCCAACTCTGAGACGCTCGATGCGGACCCGCAGGTCCGCGGCTGTGAGGAGGGGATGGCGGGGGTTACCCCGCCTCGCCTCATACCCGATCCATTTTTCCGCTCTGCCCGGAGGGACCTCCTTGCAGGTATGAGCCGGACATTATTTATCCTGTATCCGCCATTCTGTGCGCATCAACGTTGTCGGTTGGCTCCCTTCACGCATGGTCCGGATCGGTGTTAAGCTAATCATACTTGTAGAGTTTCGAAGCAATTCATCCCGAAAGGGGCTGAGTTTTCTGCCACCTGAGCACACTGGTGGGGCTCACCGCGGGCGGATCGATATCAAGGGCGAAGTGACCGAAATGCCCATTCTGGAAGCCTTGAAGAAGCTCTCGCTTCCCATTGTAGTGGGCCAGAGTATGCACATGATGTACAACATCATTGATACCCTGTGGGTCGGTCGGCTCGGCGCGGAGGAGCTGGCCGCCATATCCTTTTCCTTTCCCGTTATCTTCACCGTTTTCTCCCTGGGTGCGGGGTTCTCCATCTCGGGCAGTGCGCTGGTCTCCCAGTATCGGGGAGCTCGCCAACGGGAGAACGCCAACCACGCCGGCGGACAGGTGTTCGTTTTTGCTACGAGTATAGCCATGATCCTGGGTACCGTTGGATTTTTCAATGGTGAATCGATTCTTCACATCATGGGGGCCGAACCGGAGGTGCTTCCGCTGGCCTGGTCCTACTTCCGCATAATTTGTGCCGGCATTCCGCTTATGTTTCTGTACTTCGTCTTCGAGGCCGTCTTTCGGGCCACGGGCAACACGCATACCCCCATGGTCATCAAGATCGGTACCAGTCTGCTCAATATCATCCTCGACCCGCTGTTGATTTTCGGCATCGGCCCATTTCCCTTTCTGGGGATTGAGGGGGCAGCCATTGCCACGGTTGTGAGCCGGGCCATCGGGGCAGCAATTGGCCTCTACCTTCTGTTTTCCGGGACGCGGGAGGAGATACACATCCGTCCTGTTCACCTGATCCCGGATGCCCGCATGATCCGCTTGGTTTTCGCCATCGGTACCCCCGCGGCACTCGGGCTCACCGCCATCGCACTGGCCCGGGCCTTCATGACCGGAGTTGTGGCAGGCTTTGGCACGTATGCCGTAGCAGCCTGGGGAGCGGGAAACCGGATTCTCACGCTCTTGCGGATGCCGGCAATCGGCACCTCTCAGGCCACCACCATACTGGTCGGGCAGCACCTGGGCGCCGGCAACGTGGACCGCGCGGAGGAAAGCGCGTGGAAATCCGCCCAGGTGTCGTTTGTGCTGCTGATGCTGGCGGGTTCGCTGGTGGCCTTGAATGCCCCTGCGGTGATATCCATATTTAACAACCACCCTGAGGTGGTGGCGGTGGGCACGGTGTTCCTCCGGCTGGGTGCCTTTGCCTACGTTGCACTTGCCCTGCAGATGGTTATAGGGGGAGCGCTGCGGGGAGCGGGCAACACCATCGAGGACACGGTGCTTCGCGTCATCACCCAGTGGGTTCTGCAGATCCCGCTTGCCATCTACCTGTCCGGCGTCCTGGGAGTGAACGGGATATGGTGGGCGATTCTCCTCGCGTTTTCAACCGGCGCTCTGATGTCCGTGCTTTGGTTCCGGCGGGGGACATGGAAAGATACGGTTATCTGAGGCTTCGATTCAATCTTCATTGACCCCGTCGGATTGGCAGAAGTCCTGTTGATTTATGCACCCTTTACCTGCGAATTGTTACAGACCCGTTTCAGAAATGTTAAATATCCCATTTCCCCTGTACAGTGATCTTCTCACAGGATATACTCATCCTCGTGTGATGATGAGATGGAGGTGCGTGTTATGAACGACAAGTTAAGGAAGAGTGGTACAGTCGATTGAGGGCTGACGTCACTGCTGTCGGCGGCCTATCGAAACGAAGTGTTTGTCTGACGTGCACCGATCTCATCGGGGGGTTGAACAACATGTATTATGTCATCGTGCAGATGCAGAGCGACTTCATTTCCGGCGCGCTTGCAGAGAT
>PWGR01000300.1 GCA_003554565.1 Clostridia bacterium | reverse complement strand
TGATGGAGGATGGCCGGGTACGGGGCACTATCCTTCCGTCTGCGCAGATCAGGGCGCGGTTCTTGCATGTATCCTGCGTCGAAAAGGAGGAATTTTTGCGGAACCTGCCGGTGTCTTATCTCTGGCCGCTGTCGAAAGAAACCAGGGAGAGATTGGAGAAGCTCGGGCTAAAATCTGTGGGAGAAATCGCCGGGATATCGGTGGATATGCTCTCGCGCCAGTTCGATGCAGTTACTGCGCGGGCCCTGCACAAATACAGCAGGGGAGAGGATTCCTCTGTGGTCACATGTAACTACCCGCCGCCGGAGAAGGTGTGGGAAAGGGAAGCCGCAATAGTCTCATATGCTGACCTGCGAGGGGCCCTGTCTGAGGCAGCAGAGTGTCTTTCTGGTGAACTGTCCCGCGCCGGAGTTGGGGGACTGGAGGTGCACCTCGAAATTGTGTCCGATGAGGGATCTAAATGGAGGGGGAAAAGACGTTTTTCCCGACCAATATGGCGGGCTCCCATCCTGCACCTGGCACTGTGCGCCCTTGGGGAAAGAGTTCGCAGGAAAATGCCGGAGAGAGAAGTGCTTTCCGTGCGGGTGAGGGCGACGATTTCATCGCTGGTTCGACAGCATGCCGTTCAAGAGTCAATTTTTTCTGCCGCAGAACGCAGTGGCCGGGAAGAAGTACGCCAGCTGGTGCGGGATTTGAACGATAGATACACGGACAGGATGATTTTTTGGGGAGAACATCTCCCGGTCAGCTATCGGGAGAGACGGCTGGCTTTTTGGGATCCGGTTCGTGGAAGGGGTGACGATGATGACGCTGCTGATGGAGAGAGAAATTGAAGTCAGATGTTCAGGTGGGACACCCCGGGCCGTACGGCTCCGGGAAGGGTGGGCAGATATCATCGATATTTTAGATATATGGCGTGACGTGGGACGCTGGTGGGCAGGAGAAAAAGAGAAGACTTTCTATCGGGTGCAGCTTTGTTATGGGGGATTGCTGGAGATCTATCGGGTAGTGGGCGGAAACCGGTGGATGTTGTACAGGATTTACGATTGATGAATTGATATGACATTTGCGCACCTGCATGTACACTCCAATTTTTCCTTTTTGGACGGGGGCAGCTCTGTAGAGAATCTCGTGCAGGCCGCGTCGGCGCATGGTGCCGGGGCCATGGCTTTGACTGATCACGACAACGTCTGTGCAGCCGTCGATTTTCACCGGCTGGCGGAAGAATGTGGACTCAAGCCCATTCAGGGGGCGGAACTTACGCTGGCCGGGGGGTATCACCTGGTGCTTCTGGCTGATGGGCCGGCTGGATACGAAAATTTGTGCCGGCTGCTGACCGAAAGTCATGCGGCGGGTGATCGGGGAAATCCCCGTCTCGATCCATGCCTCCTGGAGGAATACGGAGATAATCTGTTTGTTCTTTCCGGGTGCCGCCGGGGAGAAATTCCCTCAATGCTCCTGCGCGGTGATGAAGAAGACGCACGGCGGCGCATCGATTTCTATCGGGAAATTCTGGGGGAGAGGTTTTTTTTGGAGATTCAACCCGCATTTCTTCCCGGGGATCGTGACCTTCACCGGGCTGTGCGGCGGCTGGGAGAGGATATGGGGGTGCAGATCGCAGCGACGAACAACGTCCACTACGCAGAGAAGAGAGATTTTCCGATTCACGACCTCCTGACCTGTGTCCGGAATAATGTGACACTGGATGAGGCCAGCGATGAGCGTCCCCTGAATGCGGAGAATTATCTGAAGTCGCCCCCCGTGATGCGCCGGTATTTCCGTTCCTTTCCCGCGGCGATAAAAAACGCAGAGCAAATTGCAGAAGCGTGCAGGCCGGCCCTGGATTTGGATGAGAGGCGTCATCCCTCAGTCGCACTGCCCAGGGGTGTCACGCCTGAAGAGTACCTTCGCAGACGAGCATATGAGGGGGCGAAGCGCCGGTACGGGTCGGTGGATGTGAGAGTGAGGGAACGTCTCGAGCACGAGCTGTCCGTCATTTTCCAAATGGGCTATGCTGAGTATTTTTTGCTGGTTGAGGATGTGGTGCAGTTTGCCCGGAGGAGGGGTATTCGTTATGCGGGACGGGGATCGGCCGCCGACTCTGCCGTAGCCTACTGCCTCGGAATAACTGATGTTGACGCTCTACAACGCGGGCTGCTTTTCGAACGTTTCATGAGTCCCGAGCGCGGGGAACGGCCGGATATAGACATTGATTTTGATGCTCGCTGGCGGGACGAGGTTTCGGGTTATATATTTGAAAAATACGGCCAGGAACATGTGGCTAAAGTGGCCACATTCCAGACATTTCGCGCCCGGTCTGCCGTCCGCCAGTTCGGTCGGGCCATGGGATATGATGCGGTAAGTTTAGATCTTCTGGCCAAGAGATTGCCCGCCGGTAGCGGGGCGACCGATTGCCGTGAGCTGGTGCAGAACCTGCCGGAGTTTACCAATCGGAAGGAAGAATGGAACCAGTACGAAAAGCTGTTTAAGGTGGTGGCAGCTGCAGCGGAGTTTCCCCGCCACCTCGGGACACATCTGGGGGGACTGGTAATCTCGGATCGCCCCCTGAATGAAGTAACGCCCCTGCAGCGTTCTGCCAAGGGGAGTATGATCAGCCAATTTGACAAGGACGGGGTTGAGGATTTGGGCCTTTTGAAACTGGACCTGCTCTCACTCCGTACCCTTTCGGTGATGGATGATGCAGCGAAAATTATTCGGAGACGGAAGCCCGCATTTTCCTGTTCCGGCCTCCCCAGGGATGATGAGGCCACGTTTTCGATGATCCGACGGGGCGAGACAGTGGGTGTGTTTCAGCTGGAGAGCCCGGCGCAGCGTGCCCTGCAGAGCCGTCTCGGGGCGGATAAGTTTGAGGATCTCATATGTTCGGTCGCCCTGATACGACCGGGCCCGGTTAAGGGTGATATGGTAGAGCCCTTTATTGCTTGCCGCCGGGGTGAGAAACCGGTGACGTACATTCATTCAGATTTGAAGCCCATTCTGGAGAAGACATACGGGGTGGTTCTGTTTCAGGAGCAGGTAATAGAAATTGCCGTGCAGGTTGCAGGGTTTTCCCCGGGAGAGGCGGATCGGCTTCGACGGGTAATGAGCCGAAATCGTCCGGGAAACGAGATGGAACGACTGGGGCACCTGTTTGTGCAGAAGGCACATCGGCGCGGGGTGCGGCGCGATGTGGGGCGAAAGATATTTTCTTACATGCAGGGGTATGCTTCCTATGGGTTCTGCGAGGCGCACGCGGCGGCCTTCGGAGCCCTGGCCTACGATACTGCTTACCTGGTGCGGCATTATCCCGCCGAGTACTTCGCCGCGATGCTCAGCCACCAGCCCATGGGGTATTACCCGCCCGGCACGGTGGCTAATGAGGTGCGCCGGCGGGGCATATCCATTCTTCCCCCGGATGTCAATCTCAGCGGAAGAGAATTTGCTGTGGAGCGGGGAGGGCGGGCGATACGGGTTTCACTTTCTTGCGTTAAGGGCATGGACAATAGATCACTGCGGGAGATTCTTCATCATCGCCCCTTCAGATCTTTTTCTGAATACCTGCGCGGGACCGAAGTTCGCCGGGATGTGACTGAAAATTTGATTCTTTCGGGTGCTCTTTCATCATTTGAGCCCAACAGGCGGGCGCTGCTTTGGAAGATTCCTGCTTCGGGAGGGAGACCGGGCAGCGATGTAGAGCGGGTACCCGATTTCACCCCGGAGGAGAAAGCGCTGTGGGAAAGAAGAATTCTCGGTATCGATGTTGGCGAGCACATTGTTGGCTATTTGCGCCGCAAGCTCGAACGACGCGGTGTTATCTGTGCATCTTCTGTGCGAAAGATCCCGGACGGATCCCGCGTCCGCGCGGCCGGGGTCCCAATCAGGCCTCATCGCCCGCCCACCCGGAGCGGTAGGACTGTGGTATTTCTTTCCCTCGAGGACGAAACGGGCATGGTTGATGTGACAGTGTTTTTTCGTATCTATGAGAGGTACGGGCACCTCATTTTTTCCGATAAGGTATCGCCGCTTCTGGTCGAGGGTACGGTCCAACGCAGGGGGAAAGGCGTCAGTATTACAGCTGAGAGAATGGAAGTGCTCAACCGGTAATCCATCGCAGCAGGCGGGCCATCAGCCCGGCGATTCCCCGCCAGAACCTTTCCACTTCATTTCTGAAGAGCTCCCAGAGTGATTGTGATTCCGGTTCCGGGTCAATTTCCTCCCGCCCAGCCCCTTCCTCTCCCGCGGGTACGATTTCGTCCGTATGGTCATCCCCGTCCTTTTCTTCTGCAGAATCCTCTATTGCCTCTCCGGTCCTGTCGTCGGTATCATAATCCTCCTTTTCCGGTTTCCCGGAGAAATCCCCAGGGATAAGCAGCATCTGTCCGATCTGCAGGGTGGAGAAATCAATCCTCTCATTTTCTGCCTCGATCTCCTCCGGTCGAATGTCGAATTTTTCGGAGATGGAAAAGAGTGTATCGCCGGCTTTTACCGTATATGCCAGCGCCGGTTCCGTGGAGGCGATCAGTTCGTCCAGAGTGACAGCAGTGTAACCGCGGTCGGCCAGATGATCCAGGATAAGGGGGAGGGCTTCTATCGTGTGGGTTCCGGAACCGACATGCATGAGAACCACCGCGCCGGGTTCAAGCTGTTCTACCACGCGCTGCAGTACCTCTTCGGCGGAAATGCCCTTCCAGTCCAGTGTATCGATGCTCCACATCACCGAGTAGCTGTAGTCCTCCCGGGCTGCAGAACGCAGGACTTCCGGGTCGTAGGCGCCGTAAGGGGGGCGGAAGTAGGGGGTGAGCGTCTCGCCTGCAATTTCTTGCGCCGTCTGCTCTGTCTCCCGTATCTCGCGGCGCATGTCCTCCACAGACAGCTCCGTGAAATCAGGATGGGTGTAGCTGTGGTTTCCCAGTGCGTGTCCCTCACTGGGAATTCTGCCTGCGGCCTCGGGGTTGATATCCATCCATTGGCCCGTGAGGAAGAAGGTGGCCGCCACATCGTAATCAGAAAGGATGTCCATGATCTCGTCGGCTACCCCGAAGTCAGAGCCGGCATCGAAAGTGAGGGCCACCAGCTTTTCGCGGGCCGGCCACCTGGTTATAATCTGTGCAGCATCCTCTGCGTATGCCCGCGGGGCAGCAGGGCTAAAAACTGTCGGGATCAGGATTGCGATGATGAAGCAAACGAGCCACACCCGGTGTGCGGCAGTCCGCTGTTGGTCGAAAGTTGGCATTGATAGGTTCTCCCTCAGCACTGCATTGGCGAAAACGCAACCTTCAAGGTCGCATCTTGACTATAGTGTAGTAGTTCGGGCTGGTCAATGCTGGGGCAGTTGAGGGGGTCTTTGGCAGCATTACTGTGAGTCGGTGTGCATCTCCGAGGTGGACGGCTGTAGGTGCTTTACCTGTGTCAGGCCTATCCCCGTGATCACGGCGAGGATCAAGTATGCGTGCATGAATCCGGGTACGGGGCCGACATCCGGTACACTGATAAAGAGCATATCGAGAACCACCCCCATCATCACCGTCCCCACTACTCCCATAACAAACCGCAGCATGTTGAAGACTCCCGCAGCCGATCCGGCCATATCCTCCGGGCAGGACTGAATCGAGGCATTGAGACTGGGGGCCCAGATCAGCGCTGCTCCGGAGCCGTCCAGCACCAGGGCACCGGCGATGATCAGGGGAGTCGACTGTGGCGCGAGAAATGCCATGTAGACCAGGGAACTGGTGCGAATTGCCAGGCCCAGGGTGACCGGGAAACGGTTGCCAAAACGGTCAGCAAGATTGCCCGCCAGCGGTGATACGACAAAACGGACAGCGGCCTGCGGCAGCATAAGCAGACCGATGTTCAGGGCATGCAGCTGGTGTACTTGAGAGAGAAAAAGGGGCATCAGAAAGTTAATGCCCTGCATGGCGACCAGGTGAGCGCCGCCGCACAGTACCCCGGTCAGAAATACTCTATTGTGGAACAAAGCCGGCTGGATCAGAGGATTGTCGTGTTGGTGCTCGACATGATAAAAGACGGGGAGCGAGACTAACATCACCGCCAGTAGAGCCATAACTGTCAGGTTGGTCCAGCCCAGATCAGGACCGTTGACCATACCGGTGACGAGAGAGATGATCATAACCGCCAGCACAATTGTGCCCACGTAGTCAAAAGCTGCATCAATCTCACCATCTGTCTCCTCGTCGGGTACAACGTATCTTATGCACATGAGGGAGATGACGACGACCGGTACATTGATGAAAAAGACCGAGCGCCAGCCGAGAAATTGAATCAGGGCGCCCCCCAGCGTCGGTCCCGTGACGGTGCCCAGAGACACACCCATTGCCCAGATCCCCATGGCCCTGCCCTGATGCTCCTTGGGGAACTGCCCGGTGGCCAGTACCAGGGCGTTGGGGAAGGTCGCAGCCGCGCCTACCCCCTGTATCATCCGGAACAAGATCATGGAAGGAAGTCCCCATGAAAGTCCGCACAGGATTGATCCAGCGCCGAACAATCCCAATCCATACAGGAGCATTTTTCTCCGGCCGTATCGGTCACCCAGCTGTCCGAAGACGGGCAGCAGGATAGCGTAAGAAATCTGATAGGCATTGTGGATCCAGGTCAGATCGGCGTAGCGGAGATGAAAGGCCTCCTGTATATACGGGGCCGCGATCCGCACCATAGAAATGCTGAGGACCGTGGCGAATGCGGAGGTCAGGAGGGTGATGAGACGGATGTAGTGCTTCCGAAGGTCTCCCATCAATTCGCCCACACTGTTTTCGCTCCCGTTTGTGGTGTTTGCGGCGACGGCTGCCACACTCATCATTGAGTGTGTTCCTGCTTCATTTCTTTATATCATTCTTTATATCATACTTGGTGAGAAAGAACAGTACCGATTACCTATGACAGATCACTTTTGCGGGCGAGAATTAAGTGCTTCGAAGGATAGATGTTCCTGGTGCGCCCGTACGGATTGTCTGGCCATCACATCCACACAATCGCGGGATCGGGGCCCGTGAAGGATCGACATGTGGCGGTTACGAAGATAATAAAGAGATGCGGAAGGGAGTTGGGACAGTGAAAGCGGATATCTTGCTGCGCGGCGGTACAGCTGTCACTTCTGACGGGCAGTTTCGAGCTGACTTTGCCATTCGGGATGGCCGGATCGCCGCTGTAACAGATGGGTTAGCGCCGCAGGCGCACGAGACGATGGATGTAAGCGGCAAGTACGTGCTACCGGGCTTGATTGATACACATGTACATATACGAAGCCCCGGTCACGATGAACGGGAAGATTTTGCAAGTGGTACCCGTGCTGCTGCCGCTGGGGGCATAACTGTGGTCCTGGAGCACCCGATCTCAATGCCTGCAGTGAATTCTGCCGAGATACTGACCAGAAGATGGGAGAAGTGCAGGAATGACGCTTATGTTGATTATGCGTTCTTTGGGGCGGCAGGGGAAGAAAATCTGGACAATATTGCCGCGCTGGCGGAGGCTGGTGTGGTTGCCTTTAAGACTTTTCTGCACGCCGCTCCTCCGGGGCGTGAGGACGAATTTGAAGGGTTGACCGCTACAGGCGATGGGGCGCTCTATGAGGTTCTTCGCGCAGTGGCGAATACCGGCAGGATTTCGGTCATCCATGCAGAGTCTGATTCCATGGTGCAGTACTACATTGATCAGTTTTGCGGCGATGGCAGAAATGACATCGTCGCGCATATGGATTCGCGCCCCACACTCAATGAAGTGGTGAGTGCAGCTGGCGCCGTGAAGATGTCCGAGGCGGCAGGGGCGCGCCTGATGATTGCCCACATAAGTGGTGGAACGGTTGCACAGCACCTGGAGGAGGCCCGCGAGCTGGGTCACGATGTTCTGGTGGAGACCTGCCCTCACTACCTTTTTCTCAATCGAGATGATGCCCGCGAGCTGGGTCCTTACGCCAAGATCAATCCCCCGATTCGACCGGAAGAGGAAAGGCAGCTGCTGTGGGAGGCCGTGCGACGAGGCAGCGTTGACTTTGTCGGGTCGGATCACGGACCTTTTACCCGACAGGAAAAGGAGGTCGGCTGGGAGGATATCTGGTCTGCACCGGCCGGGGCGGCGGGGCTCGAGACGATTGTCCCTCTCATGCTGGATGCGGTAAACCGGGATATGCTGACTCTTTCCGATGTGGTTCGCTTGATGAGCGAGAGCGCAGCCCGGGAGTTCGGCCTGTGGCCGCAGAAAGGCACGCTCGAAGTGGGTACCGATGCAGATATCACCGTTGTGGATATGGACCAGGAATACACCGTGGACAGTAAGAGGATGGAGACTCGAGCGCGCGATTGTGCCCTTCTGTATGATGGTTGGCGCCTGTGTGGTCGACCGGCGACGACCATCGTCCGGGGCGAAGTGGTGATGGCAGACGGGGAAATCTCCGGGCGCAGAGGATACGGAGGGATGATCAAGCCTTGCAAATAAATGGTGATAGGCTCAATGAGGATTTGAGACAGCTGGGGAAGATAGGCTACAGGCCGGGCAAAGGGGTGACCCGCCTCGCTCTGAGTGAGGATGACCTTCTGGGCCGGAGATGGCTGCAGGAGAAAATGCGGGAGGCCGGACTAAAAGTGACGATCGATCATGCTGCCAACGTAATAGGCAGACTGCCGGCCGGTCGCAGTGCTGCAGGTTCGGTGGTGATCGGCTCGCACCTTGATACGGTGCCGGAGGGTGGTGCATACGATGGAGCCCTTGGAGTCCTGGCTGGTCTGGAGGTTGCCCGGGCATGTCAGGAAAATGATATCGACCTGCCTTGGGATCTGCAGATCATAAACTTCACCGATGAGGAAGGACATCATTACGCGGGGACTTTCGGCAGTCGGGCAATGATGCAGGGAGTTCCGGAGGAAGAGCTGGAACACACGAGGGCCGAAGGTGGTGCCTCCCTGAGAGAAGATCTGCGTGCCGCCGGTGCGGATCCCGATAGAATTTCCAAGGCACGTCGCGATCCAGGGGAGGTTCGTGCTTATTTCGAACTGCACGTCGAGCAGGGAAAGTTGATGGAAAGAGACCGCATAGATATTGGCGCAGTTACCGGGATTGCGGGGATCTACCGTTATCTGGTGGATGTGAAGGGCGAGGCGAATCACGCCGGCACGACATCCATGACTGACCGGGAGGATGCCTTGATTCCTGCAGCACGTGTGGTTCAGCTGCTGCCCGAATGGGCTCAGGCCCGCGCGGATGATATGGTGGCCACCGTTGGCCAGTTTTTCGTCGAACCTGGGGCGGTGAACATAATTCCCGGACGATGCAGCTTCAGTGTCGAGCTGCGTTCTATTGATTCCAGTGATATGGTCCGCGTCAGGGAGAGGCTGCGTTCCTGGTTGGAGGAAAACGCAAGTGCCGATATGCGGACAGTGTTTGAAAAGGACGGCAACTACCTGGACGAAGAAATCAGAGATCTTATCATTGACTCTGCTATGAATGAGGATCTGACGGTAGAGCCTATGTCCAGTGGGGCCGGGCACGATGCCCAGAGCTTCGCCACTTCATCGGTCCCCACGGGTATGATATTCATACCCAGCCGGGGCGGGTTCAGCCACTGTCCCCAGGAGTACTCAGAACCGGAGTGGGTTGCCGCAGGGGGACAGGTGCTTTTCAAGACTGTGTGTGAATTGGCACGGCGAGACTGGTCACGCGACGCCGGGGTGAGTTGACTCCGCCTTGACAAAAAGGGGGGTTAGCATATAATAATAGTTATCGAAAGCGGTGGTACTATCATGAAGGAACGAGATCGACTGGCAGATATTCTTCGGAGACGTGGCCTGCGGGTTACTCCGCAGCGCTTGGCTATACTCAGCTTCTTGGACGGCAATACTGATCACCCCACCGCAGAAGATATTTATGCGGCAGTCAAAGCCCAGCACCCGGCAATTAGCCTCAATACCGTCTACAAGACACTGGAGGCCTTCGAGGAGGCGGACCTGGTCTGGCGATTCAGAGCGGGCCAGAAACATAAATCTCACTACGACCCCAACTCCAGGACGCACCCACATGTGGTCTGCACGCGGTGTGGTTCTGTGGATGACCTTCCGGATGACGGGGAGAACTTACAAGCGGATGCCGAAAAATCTCTGCCCGATGGGCACCATGATGTTCTGAGGGTGGAAGTGTGCGTCGTCGTGGGATTGTGTGAGGAGTGTGATGATCATGATGAATGAAGCATTTCGAATAGATGGTGCCACTTCTTACAATTAGTCTCCTGTACTATGTTAAATGCTTGCGGTGTTGAATTGCTTGTTGACATTAGGGGGCGGGCATTCGGGCCCGGAGTCCCTGGCTTAACGGGGATTCCGGGCCCATTGTGTGCCCGGCATGAGCGAATGCTGGGGGGTGAAAGTCCCCTGTGGGCAGTGGCCACGTAGGACCACTGGTATGGAAGGGCTGTGTCAAGGTGAAGCCCTTCACGGGTTTTTGACCCAT
>PWGR01000319.1 GCA_003554565.1 Clostridia bacterium | reverse complement strand
TGTCCCCCGGCGTCTATGGTGAAATTCTCCAGTGTTCCAGCGGGAAACCCGTCCCGTTCCACGGCGGAAACCGTGGTCGAACCGGAGAACTGGGTGATCCCGGACAGGTCCAGTTCCAGTTCAATGTCGCCTGCGCCATCTGTGCCGTCAATTGTAATCTCTCTGTCCGCATCATCTTCATGATCGGCATCTATAGTACCGTCCTCGTTGAACCGAAGATCGTCCAGACTGCCTGATACATCCAGATCTCCTGCACTGACCTCGACGTCCCACTCGTTCGTCCCGTCAGGGATGAACTCAACCTCGACGGTGTGCTGGTTCCCCTGCGAATCGAACACCTCGACCGGGGTCATCCAGGATTCATCTGCACCCGCCTGCAGGTTGTTCTCGAAGACCACCCGGCCGGTGGCCTCTGCACTCAGGCTCTCGCCCAGCGATATGCGGATGTCTTCCAGGTTTCCAGAATCGGAACGGGGCAGCTCGCCATCGCTGTCGGCTCGCCATCCCTGCACCCGCTGGCCACCTGCGGTGACCAGGTACCCATCGGCGTCCGGTTTAAAGGCCCCGGCCCGGGTGTACAGTGTCTGTTCGCCATCCCGGAGTACGAAAAAGCCGGCCCCTTCAATAGCCATATCGGTATCCGCACCGGTTGTTTGCAGGTTTCCCTGCGATTGAACTGTATCTATCGAGGACAGAACGCTGCCCAGGCCCACCTGAATGGGGTTGCTTCCCCCCAGATCCTCATCGGGTGCTGCGGCGCCTTCCAGCGTCTGGTTGAACATCTCGGCAAACGTTGTCCGTGATGCCTTGTAACCCGCTGTGTTCACATTTGAAATGTTGTTGCCCAACACGTCCATCTTGGTCTGGTGATTCTGCAGGCCCGCGACGCCCGCAAACAGTGATCGCATCATCTCAGAATTACCCCTTTCCAGAATCGCCCGGGGTGGATCGCGTCTGGCGTTCGGCGATCCGGACTTCCTCCTGGAGGTCCAGTCCTAATCGGCTATTACGGCGGAGTCTATATCGGTGAATACTCCCCCGCCGCGCCTCTCCCCGGAAACTACGGTTACCAGAGTGCGCTGCCTGACGTTGACCACCATGGCCAGGTCGTCCAATAATACGAGTGATGTCTTTCCTCCTCGATCCTCCACTTCATCCAGGGCTCGTCCCAGCCGATCGCTCTGCGCAGAATCTATGTGGATTCCGTCCCTGTGCATGCGTGCTGCCGCGTGCCGGCTGACAAGGATCTCCTCCTTCAACTTGGAATCGAAGACCTCATCGAAGGAGCGGTCGGAAGCGGGGGGCTGTCCCACCCGTCCCGGAGTTCCGGTTCGGGGAACCGGATTCACCCTGGAACCTGCGATCTTACTCGGATCCACCATCGATCTCACCCTCCGAGGCCTCGAGCAGCTGCACGCTCGACACTTCATTCATGGATATCGAGTCGCCGGTATCTGTAGTGATGACAAGCTCATCGTTCTGCCAGCGAATGGACTCCACCGTACCCTCTATGTGTTCGCCGGCCGCACTTGTGAGCGAGACCTTCTGCCCGAGCATGCCCGCGCCCAGTGAGGTGATCTGGTGGCGCACCAACGTCTGCATCTGGGTCAGTGTCGAAAACTGGGCCATCTGCGTGATAAAGTCCCGGTCATCCATCGGGTTCATCGGATCCTGATACTGCAGCTGTGCTACCAGTATCTTCAGAAATGCATCCTGCCCCAGCTCCGTGTCGATTCCCGATACAGTGTTTCCATGCTGGGAGGCGTCCACTGCATTGGTGCCTTCTGTGTTGATCTGCAATGCTATCCCTCACTTTCCTCAGATCAGCACGTCGAGAGTCTCCATACCGGTCTCCCGATGTGCCGGCGGGCGATCTTCGTCCTCCTCTTGCGTCACACCGACAGCGTCCGAGTCGTCCCATTCGCCCAACCACTGCCGCGGTCTGCCCAGGTCACCGCCGCCCGAACCGAAGTTCAGGTCCACGTTGTCGTAGCCGATGTCATGCAGATTGGTGCGCAGTTCCTCCATGTTGTCCGACAGATCGCGCAGCAGCTGGGGGTTTTGAACCTGCAGCCGACCGCTGAGGTTCTCCGCATCCATGCGCAGCCTGATGGTAACGGAACCGCCGTCTGCGTCGCGCAGCTGCACCCGAACCGTCGCCTCCCGCGTGTCCGTACTGGTCTCTGGCGTTCTGAGAGAATTCACGGGGTCACTATCGACGCGCAGAACGCGAGGATTCGGCGTTTCACCCGGAGCCCGGACTGCTTCCCCGGTATGCCGGACTGCCTCCCCCGTCTCTGACTTTTCATCCAGGTTGCGATCCAATCGGAACCGGGGGATTCGCCCGTCCGTCGAGGAGGACTCCTGCGCCTCCTGTCGTTCCGCGATTACCTGCACCAGCCGAGCGGGCTCCGTTCCTTCCTGCAGCTCGCCCTGGTGCAGAACCCGCCCAGCGGAGGCAAGTTCACTGCGCGCGAAGGGTCCGAATGACCACCGCTGCTTTTGCCCCGCAGCTCGTTCGAACGCGGAGGGATCTTCCTCACCTGGGTTGATCTCTGCTCGGGCTTGCACCGGTTCATTCGAGCGAAGGTAGATCCTGGCAGTTTCTACATCACCTGCACTCTCTCCGGTAGCGGCCTTGGAATCAACTCCGTCGCTCATTGATTCCGTCACCGCAACCCCAGCTGGGAGATCTGCACCGTGGTGCATCTGCCCGACAAACCCCTCCGGCGCGAGTTCATTGTCCATCGCCGATCCAGTAGCCAGTCTGCCGGCATGATCAGCACTGTCGTCATCGTGCCCAGACGCAACTCCGTCTTCATTTACAGGCTCTGCCGCATTGTCGTCGCCTTTGACCGACACAGAGCGCAGTGCAACCGGCAGCTGCTGCCCGGAAAGCAGCAGAACAGCAGGTGCTGCCTCAGCAGATAACTCCTCTGCGCCCGTCCGGCTGTCGCCTGCGGGCACAAACCCCGGTGCATCACCGGCAGCTGCTGCAAGGGCCGCGGCAACATCATGCCCGTCCGCGTCCTCTTCGAGCTCAAGGTCTAAAAACATGGCTAGCACCTTCTGCCATTCGCCGGCGGCCTCCTCATCTTGTGAGAATTTGCCAACGGAGTCGGTATCCGGAAGCGCAGCCAATGCGGCCAACGTCATACCTGCATCATTCACAACGGTCCCTCACCTCCTTTCCGTACGTGCTGTACCACAGCAATCTCATCAATCATCTTCTGTTCGCGCTTCAGTCTCTCCGTCCGCAGCTTCCGTTCCTCCCGCTCCTTCAGCTTCTGCAACGTCTCCTTCCGCTGGCGGGCCCGGTTCAGCCGCCTCCTGCACCGGTCGACCTGCCTCTCCTTTCTGGTCAGATCCTTCTCGCGGCTGTTTCTGTCCAGCTCCAGCTTGACACGATGTGACCACTGCCGGTGCAGCACATCAGCCCGACAGCCCTGGTATCCACTCCGAACCATGGCAAGGACAGACCGGTTCACATCCCTGCGCGCACCCTCCAGCGCCTCCCGGCTCTCGTCCCGCTGGCGATGTGCCCTGCGGGTTTTCATCTCTTCCATCTCGCAGAGCTTGCTCCTCAGGCGGTAGATTCTTTCCAGGCGAAATTTTCGCTTCGTCATCTATTCCTCTCCCCCGAACATGCGCGTAAGCTCCGATTCGGTGTCTGAGAGCGGCCAGTGCTCTTCTGTGTCCTGTCGCAGGAAGCTCAGCATATTCTCCCTGCTGGCCAATGCCCTATCCACAGTCGGATCCGATCCGTGCTCATACGCCCCAATGTTGATCAGATCCCGCGCATCATCGTATGCCGCCATCAGTTGTTTGAACTGCAGGGCCGCTTCTCTGTGGGCCTCGCCCGCGACATCCTCCATGAGCCTGCTGACGCTGCTGAGTACGTCGATCGCCGGGTAATGCCCCTCGTCAGCCAGAGAGCGGGACAACACGATATGCCCATCGAGAATTCCCCTTACTGTGTCAGCCACCGGCTCGTCCATGTCGTCACCTTCCACCAGAACTGTGTAAAATGCCGTCATGGTTCCCCGGTCAGAATTCCCCGAACGCTCCAGCAGCCGGGGCAGCAGCGAGAAGACTGATGGCGGGTAGCCTCTGGTTGTGGGCGGTTCTCCGGCGGCCAGTCCCACCTCCCGCTGGGCCATAGCGAAACGAGTAAGTGAATCCATCATCAGGAGCACGTTCTGCCCGCGGTCGCGGAAGTATTCCGCCACCGCGGTGGCGACGAAGGCAGCCTTGATACGCACCAGTGGGGGCTGGTCCGATGTTGCCACGACCACCACCGATTTCTCCCTGCCCTCGCTGCCCAGATCATCCTCTATGAAATCACGCACTTCCCGGCCACGCTCACCCACCAGCCCTATGACGTTGACATCTGCCTCGCTGCCGCGGGCAATCATGCCGAGCAGGGTGCTCTTACCGATGCCGCTGCCGGAGAATATTCCCACCCTCTGCCCACGACCGCAGGTGAGCAATCCATCAATGGCCCGGATCCCCACTTCCAGGGGCTCAGCCACCCGCCTCCGGTGCAGAGGGGAAGGTGGCTCACCGTAGATGGTCCGCGACTCCGTCAGGTCGCCAATCCCGTCGCCGTCGATCACCCGTCCCAGACCATCCAGGACCCTGCCGCGCAGGGCCTCCCCCACCGGCACCTCGAAGGTTCGGGAGGTGACCTGCAGACGAGTCCGGGCCTTCAGCCCGTGCACATCCGCCAACGGCATGAGCAGCAGGGAGTTCTCATTGAAGCCCACGACCTCGGCCAGCACCTCATCGTCAGCATCATCATCGGACAGCAGGCGGCACAGCTGTCCCACCCGTACGGCAGGGCCGCGCCCCTCAAGCGTCAACCCAACCACGCGCTGCACGTATCCATAGCGCGGCCAGGGATTCCAATTATCAACTGCCCTCTCGAGTGCAGCCATCTGCCGTTCAGGCATCATCTGCCTCTCCCATCAGCGTCCTCTCAAGATGCCGGCGCAGCGAGGCTGCGATATCCGACACCGTACCCTCAAAAACGCCCTCGTCCCCACGAATGCGAAACTCACCGGGAGCCAGCGCCGCGTCAGTCGTGATGAGCAGCTCGGTCCTGGGCGGGATTTCGTGCTCAAGGTCCGGACGTCTGTCCAGAATTTCACTCACGTCAGAGGGCGAGAGGATAAGCGTAATATCTGAAATGTCGGAAAATCTACCCAGGCATTTCTTCACCAGCTCGGCCACCACGTCAGCATCCGCCATCTCCCGCCCCAGCACCTCTTCGCACACCTGCACAATGATGTCGATCATACGGTCTCCCAGTGATTCGACCCTGCTTTCGACCCGATCGCATGCGGCCTCCCAATCCGCCCTCAAATCATCGGACACCTGCGCAAGTTCACCGGCAGCATCCTTGCGACCGCGCTCGAGACCGGTCTCGTAACCGGCGCGCTGCGCTCGTTCCCGCAGCCGCTCGGCCTCCTTTTTGGCCTCGGCCTGAAGCGCATCTGCCCGATCCTCCGCCTGGCGAAGCAGGTCCGCGGCACGCTCCGCGTACTGGCGCCTGTCCCCTTCAGGCCCCGGGGATGAATTGCCTCCCGGAGAATCACCGGTCGGCGCCGGTTCCCGCTCCAGTGGAACCTCGCGCAGCCTCCGGGTCCCCGCCACCCTGCTCTGTTCCAGCTTGATGATGTTATGATCAGACAATCATATTCTCCTCTCGCCCGCGGCTGATGACGATCTCTCCGGATTCATCCAGCTCACGAACTTTATTGACTATGGTCTGCTGGGCCTCTTCAACATCGCTCAGCCGCACCGGACCCAGGTACTCCATGTCCTCCTGCAGGGTCTCGGCTGCCCGCTGCGAGATGTTGTCGAAGATCTTCTCTTTCACTGAATCGCCCGCGGCCTTGAGGGCCAGGGGAAGGTCGTTGTGCAGGTCCACTTCCCGCAGTACCCGTTGGAGCGATCTGTCATCGATGCCAGCAATGTCATCGAAGGTGAACAGGCGGTGGCGTACCTCCTCGGCCAGATCGTCGTCCTCCTCGTCCATATGCCCCAGGATGCTCTTCTCCGTGCCCCGGTCCACCCGGTTGAGGATCTCAACCAGCGAGCCTATCCCGCCTGTCTTGGTGTGATCTTGCGACATCAGGGAGGAAAACTTCTGTTCCAGAAGTGACTCCACGCGCTCCACAATTCCGGGGGAGGTGCGATCCATTATGGCCAACCGCCGGCACACATCGGACTGCTCCTCCTCAGACAGCGAAGAAAGTACGGTTGCCGCCTGGTCCGGCTGCAGATAAGAGAGAATGAGTGCAATGGTCTGCGGGTGTTCACCCTGCAGGAAATTTATGACCTGTTCCGGATCCATCTTGCGCACTATCTCGAAAGGGCGGGTCTGCAGCGAAGCAGTCATGCGAGTCATAAGCTCCGTCGCGCGCTGATGTCCCACCGCGTCCTCCAACACCTCGCGGGCATATGCAGTACCGCCCTGCGACACGTATTTCTGCGCCGTGGCAATGCTGGTAAACTCCTCCAGAACTGAGTCGCGAATCTCCGAGGGAACATGATCCAGTGAGGCTATCTTGTAGGTAACCGCCTCCAGTTCATCCTCACCAAAATGCTGCAGCACCTTCGCCGCAGTCTTGCGACCCAGTGATATCAGAAGAACAGCCGCCTTGGTAACTCCATCGAGCGAGTCTGGGTCCTTGCCCTGCAGCATGCTGGTGACTGCATCTGTTGTAGCGGACATCGGATCTCTTCACCCCCCTAGCCCGTATCACCGGTTCCCAGATCTGGATCTTCCGCCAACCAGGTGCGCAGTAGATCGGCAACCTTGGCCGGGTTTTCGTCTGCCATCTCGGATGCCGTACCTCGCAGGCCGTTTCCTCGCTCGCCTATAGACTCCAGCAGGGCGCGGCGGCGTTCTGCGACTTCGCGCTCTTCTTCCGACCGGCCCAGCGCACCATCGCCCGTCTTTTCATCTGCAAAGATGACTTCTTCATCCCCGGAACCGCGGCGCCGCAGAACAATCGCAATCACGACAAATACGGCCGCGACGGCCGCCGCCGCATAGTGCAGAAGTCGCGGATGAAACAGCGGCTCCTCCTCGGGAACCGGCACGCCGGGATCGAGATGCTCTTGCATCTGATCGGCCAGCGTGGTATCGAACGGCTGTCCGCTGATGACCACACTGTCCTGACGCTCCGGGTCGGAACCTATTGCTGCCGCGACTACGTCTTCCAGCATCTCGCTCTCTGCCGGGGTAAGAGTGTCATTTACGACCACCGCAACTGAAAGGCCCTCCAATGCACCGGGGGCAACCGTCCACTGCTCGGTAGTGCGGTTGGCCACAACGCTCTGGGTCTCCTCAATCCGCTCGTACTCACTGTCGCCACCGCCGACGTACCCGTAATAGCTGGGTACGTTACTGTCGGTTCCGGCCCCGGCCTCCGGCTCAGCACCCGTACCGGAGAAGGTCTCCTCCACCCGGTGCGACTCAAGCACCAGCCCGTCCTCTCCCACCGGCTCAAACATCTCCTGCTGAACTTCCCGCTCATCGAAATTCAACACTGCAGAAACCTCCAGAGCGACATTGCCCGGGCCGAGAACCTGCTCCAGCATTGACTCCAGACGGCCCTTCAGTGTTCGCTCGAACTGCAGCTGCATGTCCATGCTGTCCCGGGCTATGCCGGTGAGGGTCTCCTCGTCGTGAATCCGGTCGGAGAGTATGACCCCGGCCGCATTGACCACCGTCACCTTTTCCGGCTCCAACCCCTCAACACTCGAGGCCACCAGGTGCATAACACCGCGGACTGAATCGGTGGTCATCTCTCGCAGTGGATCCAGCTCCAGGTAGACTGCGGCGGTGGCCGGCGAACTCTCGGATATGAACACGCTCTCCTGCGGCAGCACCACGTGTACCCTGGCCCGATTCACCTCTTCAATACCCTCGATGGTTCGCTCCAGTTCACCCTGGATGGCGCGTATGTAGTTCACGTGGCGCTCGAAATCCGTCGTTCCCCACGGCATCGAATCCATAACTTCAAAGCCAACCGCACCCCGGTCGGGAACTCCCTGCGAGGCCAGATCCAGCCGCACCGAGTGCACCCGGTTGGCCGGCACCTCTATCACATCGCCGCCAGAACTGACCCGGTGGCGGATTCCGTGTTCCTGTAGATAGCTGCGTATACTCGCGGCATCTTCGGTGGTCAGATCAGTGTACAGGGGAGCCATGTCACCGTCTGCTTCAGAATCCAATGCCCACCACACCGCGAAAGAAATGAGCAGGCACGCAACCAGCCCGATCGACAGACCCCTGGCCCAGCTGGGAGCATCTGACCACCATTTTCCGATTTTGCTCTGGTATTCGCTCACATCTCAGCCCTCCACTATATCTGCATACGCATGATCTGGTCGTACGACTCCAGGGCCTGCTGCCGCACCTTCAGGGTGGCACCCATGGCCAGCTGCGCCTTCTCAGCCGCCATAACCGCACCGACGATATCGTCACTGTTCCCTGTTGCCAGGTCCTCGGTGGCGGCATCGGCGGCCCGTTCCAGGTCATTGACACCCGACATGGCCTCCATGAGCGCCTCTCCGAACGAACGTTCTTTCGTCCTGTCGGTCCCGGAGACATCGGTGGATGCCCGGTTGGTCCCCTGTACAGCTGAGTTGAATTTGTCCTGCAGCTCCCCGGGCTGTGGGCCGATTATCCTGTCAATCATATTCCTCTTCCCTCCTCAACCCAGCATCCGCTCAACCGCCCAGTCGGAGTGTGGACTGCACCATGTTCTTGGTCACGGAGAAAGCGGTCGTATTAGCCTGATATGTACGGTTGGCCATGAGCAGATCGGTCATTTCGCTCACCAGATCCACATTTGGGTATGCTACATATCCGTCCTCATCCGCATCCGGGTGATCTGGGTCATACCGCATATCAGGCGGTGACGGGTCGCGGGCGACCCGTTGGGCACGTACGCCGTCGCCCCCGATGCCATTGCTCGATACCGGCATGCGGTTCATCTGCGCGCGCAGCATGTGGGCAAAACCGTGCTCACCATCTGTGAGCACCACAGTGCGCCGCTGGTATGGCCCTCCCTCTGCCGTGTTCGTGGTCTCGACGTTGGCCATGTTGTTGGCAATGACATCGAGACGCAATCTTCCTGTTGTCAGCGCGGATCCCGATATATCAAAAGCATTGAGCATGTACTATCCCCCTATGAGTCCCGAATTACTGAATTCAGCAGGTTCAGCTTCCGGCCCACCTGTGACATGACTGACTGGTAACGGGCAGAATTTTTCGTCATAAGCACCATTTCGCCATCGAGATCTACCGTGTTGGCGTCCGTGCGCAAAGGCGCACTAACACGACTTACATATTCAGCGGGCGAACCTGCCCGCCCATTCTGCAGGGCGTCACGCATATACTGGTCAAAGTCAAGTCTCTGGGCCTGGTAGCCGGGGGTATCCACATTGGCCAGGTTGTCGGCAATAGTGCTCTGCTTGGCCCACAGTCCCTGCAGGCTCCCTGTGGCCACGTTCAATGTCTTGTCTACATGAAAAGGCACCCGACTGCACCTCCTCAAAGCGCCGGAGGCCCGGACGAGGGAAAGTGCCATAGGCTGTAAACTGCGGAAAGGGAACAAACAAGAAGCGAGCCCTTCGGCAGCCCGGCCGTCATAGCCACATTCTGTGACCTTAGACCCTCGGCTTTGCGCCTCCAGCTTTCACTGGATTTGCCCTTTCGGAACTCTCACCGAAAGAGATATCTACTTGTGATCAGGAGTGAACCGGCCAAGGCATGGTTTTCCAGTCCACTTCCTCTATGTTTTTCTATACGCCACTCTCCGCCGCATTCCTTCTTCCAATTCAAAATTTCTCGAAACAATTGAAAAAATTGTTTTTATCCCACCCTAGCTGTCTGGTCTGCACTGATTTTGCCCCGCTGGTATACATTGCCGCTTCCCGGCGCTTCGGGTTCTGGAGGCCACAAGAAAGACTGCTTCGCACAGGCACACGAGACTGATCGGCCGCCATATCTGGTAGGTTAGTCTTCCTTTCGCCCGGCGCGGCAGCAGGTACAACTCGTTTGACATCCCGGAGCTGTCCGTCAGGGATTCCCCTCGAATTGCCACAGCTCGCTCGCAATACCGAATAACACAGATTCAAATCTTTCGAGTCAACAGCTGAAAGTCAGTGGGGCTATCACATACAGTTGGGGAAACTGCCTGAGAGGCCGGAGTGTGGTCCTGTTGAATTGAGGCGATCAAGTACACCCCGGGAGATCTGAACGGGTTCGACATCATGAGGGACCAGATGTGGATTCGCCAGAGCTGGGGGTTCGCCTACGGACCATACCTTAGAGACCCCATATGCTGGAGATGGGTAAGTCTCCACTGGGCCGGTTCAGGTGGGAACTCGACGCCGACGAACACCCGTGCTTCCTGTTGGTGCTCTCAGAAACCCATACCTCTCGCGGTCACAAG
>PWGR01000155.1 GCA_003554565.1 Clostridia bacterium | reverse complement strand
TAGAATGAGCTGGCAAAAAAGGCCGTGGAGGCCACTTCCACTGCGGGGCCATCCCCGTCTTCCTGCAGCAGCTCAGAAAGTTGATTTGAAGAGCGCAGGGCACTGTCCACATCGGACCGGGCATCCTCAATATAACCCTCAACGCAGCACTCGGGATAACCAAGGAGATCACCGGCAAGACGCAAATACTCGGGCGATTTCTCCTCCGGCATGAACATCATCTGTGGCCCGGCTCCGCCCTGCCGCCGTACTTGCTGCATCATCTCACGCCTGATATCTTCCCGGCGGGAAATAAACGCGGCGACCCGCCCCACCGTCTGTTCATCCCGAACCACGTACATCTCATCGAGACTTGGGCGAACCTGACTCTCGTAGATATGCAGTCCCAGCTCGGCGGCCCACCGTCGCGCGGCCCGGTAGTTGGAATGCTCCCAAACCGCCTCTTCAAAAGCCTCCCGCAAAAGCGAAGCCTTATAGCGCAGGGGATTCATCAGTGCCCGCATACCAGCATATCTGATCCTGTCGAAGAAGCTGAATGGTCCCCCTCCCCTGCGACTCTCGTAGTAGCGTCGGGAGTATCCCTCGTCAATGCTTTCCCGTATTCGATCGCCCTCAGGAAAATCGGCAGGTATCCACAACACCGCGGCGCGTCTCGCACCGGTGGCGACGGCAACATAATCCTCCATTTTCACCTGCTCCTGCAGGTTGTCATCGTTCAATAGTCGCATAATCCGGCTGTTGGATGCGCTCATCACATTTCACCTCCGCTGGCCATCACGCCCCCGGGACAGGCAAAAGAGCCTCATGCTGGGACGCCAGCCTATACACCATTACATCACGATCCACCCGCCCGGTGGTAGTGCCCGGGAAGATTGAAAGCAAAAACTGCCAGCGGGTTTCCCCCAACGGGGCCCCCGCTGACAGCACGGAACATATCCTGTTGCGCCGGGGTCATCTGGCTGGGAAACGCAGGGCACGACCTCGCGCCACAGGGCCCCTCATTTCGCCAGAGAAGACCGACCCTCGATGATCTCAACATTGGCCCGCGGCACCAGGACTTCTGTCCCATCCATAAGCCTTGCTCGGAGAACGCGTACCGTCGCCTCGCTCTCCACCTCCTGCAGAGCTGACGGCAGCTCGGTAACCTCGGCCAGGTAACCGAAGTATGGTTGGCGTATGATACGGATGGGCGTGCCGACAACCAGCCCGCCGGCCAACTCGTCCCCCCCCACATCCACGAAGTCTTCTCCAAGGTCCGCATCGGGACAGATGATTTCCGGCCGCATTACTCCAGCACGAATCTGCGTCGCACCGCTCATGGAGGCAATCCTGCCCTCCAGTTCCTGCAGCAGCTCGAAGGTCTTATCAGCGATTGGTACCGGCCCAAAGCCCTCCGTCAAGACCAGCGTGACGGGGATTTTTTCATGACCGGTGATGGCCACTCCTATGTCATAGCCGAGGTAATCGACCAGATCCTCATCGATGACGCCGCCAGCAACAACTCCAACTGCACCCACATCGGCGGCCCGGTGCAGTATCTCACTGCTGGCCAGGCTGCCGATCACAATGATCTTATCGCGGCAAGCCTCCGTGATCGCAGAGGCATCCAGCTGCTGGTCCGGGGCGTCGGCGAGAATACTTATCTCGCCCAGGCGCTCACCTCCCACGCCGAAGATTCCCTGGATGAAGGCGCCGGCAGTCTCAATCACGACACCCTCATTCGGCATGACCTCCCGGACCCTACCGCTGATGTACGCCTCGACTTCGAGCGGCGTGGGTTCAGCCCGAAAAACGACCTGTCCGCTGACGCCGGAGATCATCTCCACCGTGCCGCTGACCGGTGCTCTCTGCTCATTCTTCAACAGGCCGAAAAACGCGATGGTGCGGGCAATGATCTGCCCCTTCTCCACCTCGTCGCCCTCCTGCACCAACATGGCTTCACCTATGTCCTCTGGCTCCACTCCCAGGAGATTGGCAATGTTTAAGCTCTCCGGGTCGCCGGGGATGTCCGTGCGCGCCACCACCTGGTGCGGTTCGACCAGATCCCCCTCTTGCACCAGTACATCTCCCGGAAGAGGGAGCCGACGCTCCTTTCTGACCGTCTCACTTGCGCTGACCTTGAGTCCCGGTGTATATGCGTGAGCCATGATCAAGCCTCCCGTCCGTTGTCCACATAGGCGGAAAGGGCATCGGATGGATAGACATCGAGCTCCTCAATCCACCGGAGCAGCTGCCTCCGTCGCTCGACATCATCATCGGGCAAATCCAGGGGCCGGCCCCGGGCATCCAGGATGAGTCCTGCCACCCCGCCCCGGATCTCGGTTTCGACCGTGCGCCCGTATCCCTCGCCTACATCCCAGTGACGACCAGGATCAATACTCGCCCGCACCACCTGGTCCTCCGCGAGATCGATCCGTTTCATATCTCCAAACTCGATGCTTTCTTCGATCTCACCGCCGTCGGGCTTGGATACTGTGAGCTCCAGGGCAGCCGCATCTGCCAGGTCCCTCTCGCGAGCATTCGGACGCTGCACGGGGGAGATGACTGTCCCGAGGCGGATCAGGCAGTCCCTCTCAAATACCTGAGCGGCTGCTTGCGCGTGCACCCCGGAGAGCACGCCGAGCTGCGGCATCATAAATATGCTGTCAACGGCCAGCTCGGTCACCCCTTCCGGCTGGAAGGCATCCAGCATCATGTAGGCGGACTGTACGCGGCGAGGAGCATGTGATAAGGCACCCCCGCTGCCGAGGATCATGGAAACAGTCATCATGTTGACCAGGGTGTCGGTGTGTGTATCAACTTCGCGGAAAGTGGTGCTGGCATCACGGTCGGTTTCTTTGACTCCCTTGAGGCCGCTGGCCAGGGTCTTGTGATGCTCCAGCGCCATTCGCAGCGCCTCGCGGGCAATTGCCTGCTCCACGATCAGCTCCTCCAGGGTATGAGGTATGGTGGTAGGACGAATCATCTTGTTGCGAATTCGGTTTCTCAAATCGGCGGGATCCACGTCCAGAGGCAGCCAGCGGTATATGTTATCCAGCCCGGCTTCCAACAGGACGTTGCAGATGCTGTAGCTCATACCGAGATTGGCCGAGACAGTCCGGTTGAACGTACCCATAAAGACACTGAAGACGTCCGTGGTGGCGCCGCCGATGTCCACGCCGATGATCTCGATATCGTACTGATCGGCGACATTCTGAATCCCCATACCCACTGCACCGGGTGTGGGCATTATCGCCGCATCAGTCCACTCCATGAGTTTATCGTACCCGGGCGCCTGCGCCATCACGTGCTCCATAAAGAGATTGTGGATCTCCTCACGGGCCGGTCCAAGCACTTCCCGCTCCAGAACCGGGCGCAGGTTGTCCACCATGCGGAGGTCCGCCTTATCTCCCAGGGTCTCATCAATGTGGCTGCGGGCGTCCTTATTTCCGGCATAGATGACCGGCAGACGGTAGGTGGCACCCAGGCGGGGCTTGGGATCCGCAGTTGCAATGAGTTCGGCAATCTCCGCGACGTGGGATATTGTTCCCCCATCGATTCCGCCGGAAAGCAGAATCATGTCCGGACGGAGGTCCCTGATCCGGTTGACTTTCTCATGATTCATCCGGCCGTCATCGACCGCAATGGCATCCATGACAATTGCCCCTGCACCCAGTGCGGCCCGCTCTGCACTTTCGGTGGTCATGGTCTTGACTACCCCGGCGACCATCATCTGCAGCCCCCCGCCGGCGCTGCTGGTGGACAGGTACAGATCACACCCACGCTCGTCTGATTCACGTTGGGTGATAACCCCGTCCTCGTCCAGAAACTCCCGGCCGGT
This sequence comes from Clostridia bacterium, assembly GCA_003554565.1. Classification (GTDB taxonomy): domain Bacteria; phylum Bacillota; class Sulfobacillia; order SLMV01; family SLMV01; genus PWGR01. Next base: position 6,752 of record PWGR01000155.1, on the reverse strand, counting down.
GAGCTCCTCGATCTCGGAGACCGCGTTCCTTACGCCCATGGTGACGTCCTCAAAAGGTGCCTCGACCGTGGTCGGCGCCTCACCGCGCTCGATCAGGCGGTACTCATCACCCTGCCGCTCGATCAGGATGGCCTTGGTGGTAGTGCTGCCGCAGTCGGTGGCTATTATCGTACGAATTTGCTCGGAGGGCGTCATTTTCTCACTCGACAAACAGTCTCTCCTCCTCCCGACACATTCCCGCACACAGCATGCACATATCATTGCAGATCCTTATCATCCGGATCATCATCGTCTTCGTCCTCACCGTTTTCATCTTCCTCATCTTCTTCTACCAGTTCCTCAAGTCTGTGCATGAAAAGATCGAGATTCTCGCGGTCCTGCAGCAGGAAACCGAGTTCAGAGGCATAGGGATGACCCGTAACTGCATCACCGACGGGCGCGACGAAATGGACGGCCTGACTGACAAGGAAGGATATCGGTCGGAAACCTTCCGTCGCCAGCATCGCCGGAGTGATCATACCCCATTCATGCACTTTATCGGCCGCCCATTCGATTATCTCATCGCGCCTGTCGGGTGACAGTTCATCGATAAGCATTTCTGCCCCCTCACTCTACCGGATCCCGGTCAGAAGATCTCAACATTCTTCCTGGGTATGCTCACTACTTCCTGACTGTCCTCCTCGAGCCTGATGTGCGCCACGGGCACCCGTGCCCCGGTTTCGATCTCCTCGGGCTGGTTCGGGAGATCAACGATTTCACCCAGGTAACCAAAGTAAGGCTCGCTGATAATTCGTATTCTCTGCCCCCGCACCAGTTCTTCTTCAAACTCAACCGCCTTCTGCAGCTCGCCCTCGTAACCGGGGAAGGGACACACAATTTCCGGGCGGATGGCACCTGCCCTGATCTGGGTCCGGCCGTTGATGGAGATCTCCATTCCCTCCAGCTGCCGCAAGGCATCGAAGGCGTGCTCCCGCATGCTCAGGTTGCCGAAGCCCTCCATCAGGATGACGGTCATATCGATGTCCTCCTGACCGGTGATGCCGACTCCGAGCTTGACGCCCAGCGACTGCACCAGGTTGAGGTAGCTGGCAGTACCGCACACGACACCATTGACCCCCACATCCAGCGCCTTCTTCAGGGCTTCGTTGGTCGCATATCCTCCGGCTACGATAACCTTTCCCTCGTGTTCGTGCGTCACCATATCATCGGTCAGAATGCTTTCCCTGTCATCGCCGAGAATGACGAGATCGCCATGCTGCTCGGGGCCCAGGCCGAACACACCGTTGATTATTACTCCCTTGCTTTGAACAATGGCGCCGTACTTTGGGATAACTTCTGCCACTGTGCCCTTGATATATGCATCAATGATTATCTCACGGAAAGGTCTCGATATGGTGATATAACCGCTCTCCTCATTAATCTCCGTCACCACTCCGGAGATGGGCGCGTTGGCGGTGCGGGTAAAGAACGCGGAGGCCTCACCTTTTTTGGCCCCCATGGCCCCCTTCTTGACTTCCTGTCCCTCCTTCACCAGCATGTGCTCCCGCAGCTCGCGCGGCCGTACCCCCAGCTCAAAGGCCACATCAAAACTGACCGGAGGTTCCTCCTTACCGAACTCCTCCCGGATGACGAGCCTCCCGGATTTGGGGGACACCTCCTCCAATATCCCGTCCGTGGGCGACTCGTATTCCTTCCTGCCGTACCGACCGGCCTTGGCCTGTGCGATAATCTGCCCGGTCTTCACATTATCACCCACGTCGACGAGCATGGCATCCGGGGTGTCTGCGGGATCCACCCCGATCAGGCGAAACAGCGGAATTACCCACGGAATTCCGGGCTTGAGAGTGATCTTTGCCAGGATCGTATCATGGTCTACTTCGTCTCCCTCTTCCACCAGAGCCTCTCCGGGCAGTGGGAGTTCCCGCCTCATTTCTATACGCTGAACAGGATAGCTACCGCTTGAATAGTCGGGCAAAGAAGCCACGCCTTTTCCCCTCCTCTTCTTCAGCATCAGAGGACGCAGTGATGGGGCTTTCTTCCTGATACTCGCGCACTTTGTCCATCGGATAGACGTCGAGTTCCTCCAGCCATTCGGTAATGACCTCGACCCTCTGCCGGTCACGCTCGGGGATTTGCAGGGGCCGCCCGCGGCCATCGAGGACTATTCCCACGAGTCCCCCCTCGACTTCCTGCTCAGCCGAGTCGCCCTTGCCCGCTCCGACATTGAATGCGCGGGTCGGTTGGACCCGGACAACAGCCTTCTCTCCGACCCCCAGCTCCACGCGCTTGATCTCACCGAACTTGACTTCCTCGGTCACTGTATCACCCGAGGGCATGTCAATCTCTACCTTCATGCAGGATGCTCCCCTGCGGCCAGCACCAGTCGGAGCCACGACCGTGCCGAGCCTGACCAGGCAGTCGCCGTCAAATACCTCTGCGGCTATCTCCGGATGAGTGGATGCCAGAACCCCGAGATGGGGCATCATGAAAATGCTGTCGACTGCCAGCTGCGTAAATCCCTCCGGTTCGAAGGAGTCGATCAGCATCAGGCCGGCCTGTTCCCGCCGCGGTGCGTGCGACAGCACTCCCCCGCTTCCGACCAGGATGTCCAGCTCCATCATGTCGATGATTTCTTCTCCGCGCGAACGGAACATGGCAGTGCGGCCGCTCCAGCCCGCCACTTCCTCCTGCTCCACCTTCCGGGCCAGGCTCTTGTGATGCTCGAAGGACCGCAGCAGCGCCTCCCGTCCCAGCGCCTGCTCCAGTATCAGTTGATGAATGGTCTGCGGGATGGTGGTGGGGCGTACCATCTTGTTGCTGACCCAGTCACACAGGGCCTCTTCGGAAACCGCAAACGGGCTCCAGCGTTTGACACTGTCGAAGCCGCTCTCCTCGTATACATTGGTGATGCTGTAGCTCATGCCCAGGTTGGCGCTGACGGTGCGTGTGAAGATCCCGTGAAAATCGGAAAAAATGTCGGTTGTCGCACCACCGATGTCGACACCGACGATATTTGCCTCGTAATTTTCCGCCATGGTCCGGATCAAGCTCCCGACAGCTCCCGGGGTCGGCATGATAGTGCTGTCCACCATCTTCATCAGATCTTCATACCCGGGAGCCTGCGCCATGACGTGATTCATGAACAAATCGTGAATCCTCTCCCGCGCTGGCCCGAGGTTCTCCATGTCGTGTCTCGGCCGGAGATTGGGTTCCAGGTGGACGTCGAGCCGTTCCTGCAGGATGCCCTCCACCAGGTCGCGCGCATCCTTGTTGCCCGCATAGACCACCGGCAGCTGGTAGCCCGCACCGAATCGCGGCTGGGGGCTGGCCTGCAGGATGGTCTCGGCCAGGGCGGCCAGGTAGGATACAGAACCACCGTCCACCCCGCCGGACAGGAGTATGATATCGGGGCGGAGCTCGCGGATCCGGGTGATGTGTTCGGACGTTGATCGACCGTCATCTACGGCTATGACGTCCAGGACCACCGCACCGGCACCGAGCGCGGCCCGGTGCGCGGAGCTGGCGCTGATGGAGCTGACCATTCCGGCCACCATCATCTGCAGTCCTCCGCCGGCGCTGCTGGTCGACACGTAGTAGTCGACACCCTCGTCACCCTCTTTGGGCCGGATCAGCTCCCGTTCACTCAGCAGCTTCCGCCCCACCATCTCCTCGACCAGCCTGATTGACTGCCGGACGCCGACCATGACATCCTCCCACGGCTTCTCAACCGTAGTCTGTCCCTCCCCGCGGGTGACCAGGCGGTATTCATCTCCCTGTTTTTCAATCAGGATTGCTTTTGTGGTAGTAGAACCAACATCTGTAGCCAATATTGAGGTTAACTCGCCCTTTACTACCAATGGTTCCCCTCCCCCTGGATATAGATCCTCCCCCGAAACAGCTGCTCGGTCGATTGGACCACGAATCGGCGCAATCCCACCCACAAAAGTAGCATAAAGCGTCCCCGAAGTCATGGCCGGAGATCCGGATTCGATTATGAGAAAGCCCACTCGACCGGCGAGTGGGCTTTCTCCTGCTTATCAACTGTTTACATCAGTCCCCGTTGCCGGCAGAACGTGCGCCGAGTTTTCTCACTACGCACGGTGAACGTGCGCATCCGGGGACACCTCAAAGTGCCCCCATTTCCAGCCAGTCGATCAACAGATAATTAATCCGCATCAGCAGCAGGTTGTATCGGTAGATCACCGTATTGCCGAACATGGCACCGAGGCAGACCATGATCGCCCACCTGCCGGCCCATGCCCCCCACTTGACCACCGGATTTTCCCGACTGATGGTGAAGAAGAAGTACATGAGCGTGGTCACCACGCACAACCAGTACAGGATATTGTCAAAAGAGTTGAACAACCGGAACGTACCGGTTATCTGCCCCATCATAGGCGGAACGGTAAAGGCCAGAACCATACCCGAACCGTATCCAACCCACAGAGAGAGCGGATACCTGGCCATCCACGTCAGGGAGGGGGAGAACCGGGTGTATATAGCGAGACCGATCAAAATTGGTATGATGTAGCTCCAGTATCCCCTGCCGATGAGGTCATCCATGATAGTCGGCTTGATGCGGGTGTGAAACTGGTAGCCAACCGTGTAACCGGCGGTAAGGCCGACGTACGCGTGCTCAACTACTCGCCACGCCGGGTTGTCCTTGTACATGTAGCTGAATACCGCAATGGTGGCGAGTGCCCCCACCCAAATCTGCGGATCAGTGCTGATTAGCACTTAAAGTCACCTCCCAATCCTCTTCGCGAGTCCATATATATGCAGTCCAGCATCAGTATTCGCGTGCGCGATTGACTCAGTCGTCCTTCGTAGCAACCCAGGCGATGTTGCCCAGGATGATGAGAAGGGTCACGTATAGCATCCCCACGGACAGCACATCCTGCGCTGCCAGGGCCTCGCCCGGCTGGTCGAGCAGCAGCTCATACTCGGCTGCGCCGGTTCCACCGGGAATCATGGCCTCGTACTGCCCCGCGTCTACAAATGCCGCCGCAGAGGGAATGGACATGGCTATGATGCCGATGCCCATCGGGAGGCCCGTTGGCTCCGTGACATACTGCAGCCAGTCCTGACCTCCGGGACTGCCGCTCTCGTAGACGACGGAGAAATCGACGTAGTCGGGATGCAGCCGCTCGACCTCCATACCCAGCGTATAGTCATCGAGAGGATTGCCGTCGTGATCCACGCCCGCGTAGGTTTCATAGACATCGCGGGTGGCACCGCGAAGCACCGCCGCCGCACCTCCGGGACGGAACCCGAGGTTGATCACGTCTTCTCCGTACTCGACCCACTCATACGCCGGATCCTCCAGGACATTATCGAGGGCAAAGGCGGCCATCCGGCCACCGAGCTCCCACATCGCGCTCAGCACTACCCGGATGTTGTTATTGAATGAATGCCGCATGGTGGCTTCAACCATGGGGCCCAGCTCACCCCAGGACCCCTCCTGGAAGGCACAGTCCAGCCAGATGATGCCGCCTTCAGGAATGGCCTCAACGGTGCTATAGAAGTTCTCCGTGTGCGCAGATATGGGCACCGGCAGACCGATCGGAAACAAGACGATGTAGGCTACGAAGACGAATATGATAGAGTACAGAATTCGCCTGTCAATGGCCAACATCTTGTGCCAGAAGGTCTGTTCGTTGTCCCGTTCCATGTTCTTCGCACCTCCTTATGGGAATTTCAAGTTTATATCGTGATGATCGCTTGCTTTCTTTTCACGCAGCAGGTCCATCTCTAGCCGCCGGTGAACCCACCGAGGTGGGCCCGCTCCAGTCCGAGGACAATTCGCATACCCGTCGCCAGCGCTCCGATGTAGCCGGCGATCAGAATTCCACGGGTCACCGCACCTACCGGCACGTCCTGCAGCCAGCGGGCCAGATCTCCCCATCCGGATATCATGACGTCACCGATGGGGGCCATGCCCAACATGGTAACGACTGCAAAGATCATCAGCACTGTCGCCTCCCGTGTCCGCACACGGAATACGCGATAAGCGGCGCTGGTGATGTAAAATGCAATCGTACCGAACAGCGCAGAACCGACCGGGGTGATGTATGCGTCGTAGATCCACCGTGCTTCGGTGCCCTCTACCGTCTGGTACAGCGTCAGTATGATGTAAAAGTACATGCACACCAAAAGGACCAGACTGTACGGCCAGTCCTCGCGGCGCCGCTGGATGTTTCTGCCGTGGATCCGGGTCAGACTCGCAGCACCAATTGCGACGGCGAAACCCTGACTGATAAGGACCCAGCTCTCTGCAATATCGTGTAGGCCCCAAACCTCACCGAGATAGAACCACTTGGAGAAGACGACAATGAGTCCGAATACCGTCGTCAAGAGAAGTGGCAGTTCCTTCCGCAAGTTCTACACCTCCTCAGTTTTTCAACTCGAGCCATTTATTCGCACGAGATCAGAATTCACGCAGGAACCACGTGAACGGGTTTTCTTCCGGATCGATGTGCTGGACGATAGTACCTATGACGATGATGGCGAATATAATGATACGCGCCAGGTCCTGCCCGACCACCGTGCCTCGAAGCACGGGTTCTCTGGACATGTATGCACTGGCGGCGTACATCTCCTCACCGATGAGCGTGTAGTCCGCAGCGGCCATGAAGAACGGCAGCTGAGCAGTCTGGGCTGTAGCACCGATCTGCACCGCACCGATCATGTCACCGACCTCGAGGATCAACATGCTCTCGGCAAAGAACGACCCGTACATGATGTTCGCGGCG
>PWGR01000223.1 GCA_003554565.1 Clostridia bacterium | reverse complement strand
CACACAAGCAGCGATATTCCTCGATAGCAGCTCCCTTGCTCCTCATCTCGGCAGCTGTCTTTGCTGCCAACATGTGATCTATTCCCGGATCCAGTCCGAGTTCAATCAGGATCAAAGTGTCCGTTTTCTGGACATGCTCATGCTGCTCTTTTACATCATCATCAGCCCCGCCCGCGGAGACCATGTGGGTGTGCTCATCGATGCACAAGCGGGCAATATCGGACATCAGTTCCGGTGGAAGCAGGTTTACCACAATATCGCTTTCTCTTACCAGAGGACGGGGATTTTCCTGCAATACATCCAGGGCGATTGCCTCTCCGCGAGGGTGTTTGTCCACCACCTGCCTGGCGTGCTCAATATTCTGATCGGCAACTTTAATCTGGAGAGTGGATTGGTCCAGCAGGTACTGCACGCAGGGCCCCGCCATCCTTCCTGCTCCCAGAACCAATATTTCTTTCTTCACACTTTCACCCTTCCCAAATACGAGCATGCACTCCATTAGTGTAACTGGGCCTGTTGCCAGCAACGCGAGATCAAGCCTGCCCGGGCATGCTGTCCTGATGTCAGGAAACCTGGGTCTCCTCCAGCTCGGAATCGGGTTCCTCCGGGACCCAGGTGCTGCTTTATCTTGCCAGGATTCAGGCCCGAGGTAGTGGCCAGTACGCAGGGTGTCTGCGGGCAAGTTCAGCGCTGCCAGCCTGCAGGGGACATCAGGACTCAGCCGGGGTGAATGGGCGAACAGCGTGATGAGCACGCCCAAGTCCATCGAGCCAACCACACCCCGCATCACGAGTCATCCTCTTTGGTATATTTTCGGTGCAATGGTTTTTTCCCTGCCCTTTCAGCTGGCATCCGCCGGAAAACTGTCTCATCGAAGCCTGCCGGAGCCGAGGGAATGACGATGAAGGTACAGTCTTGGATGCAGGGACGAAGTAGTGGCCCGGACTGTGGGTCTTTGCTGAGAATTTCTTTTGCCGGGGTGCAGGGGATGCCAGTAATAACGTGTCCGCATGCTCTCTTACATCCCCGGTGAATACCCCGTCCCCTTCTTTCGATCCCCCGTTCAGGTCAGTGCTCCCGTGAGGACTGGCCTCGTTCAATTTGCTGCCGATCCACAGATCTGCGTTTTTCGTTGCAGGAGTGGGGGTATCACCCGTTGAACTGCATTAACAACCGCCCAGAGCGCGAAAACGATCATGCTTTGATGGTGAGTCTGTCCTCTGGAGGGCAATTGGGGGTGATGAATTCGATAAGCGGGTCTGTTTTCGGGTCAGTGCTGCTGTCCGGGAACCAAAAGAAAAGGGCGAAGCCCAGGCAGGGATGCCGTGCAGGTGCCGGTGCCCGACATTGATCCACTTGGAGGAGGGAGTTTTTATGATGGATTTTAATCTGACATCGGAGCAGAAGATGGTCCAGGACATGGTGCACAGGTTTGCCGAACAGGAGCTGGCGCCGAACATTGAGGAATGGGATGAGGCGGAGGCTTTTGACCTGTCGGTCTTCGATCGCATGGCGGAGCTGGGACTTCTGGGGCATTGTTTTCCCACCAAGTATGGAGGCGGGGGAATGGATTATATAACCCTCGCCCTGGTCTGCGAGGAGCTGGAGCGGGTAGATACCTCGTTCCGGGTAGTGATGTCCGTACACATAGGTTTATGTGGGCTCGGGATTCTGCAGTGGGGAACGGAGGAGCAAAAACACAAGCACCTGACCCCCCTGGCCACCGGGGAGAAGCTGGGGACATTCGGCCTGACTGAGCCGAATGCCGGGTCGGATGCCGCCGCGATAGAGACAGTGGCCGAACGGGATGGCGACGAATATGTGCTCAACGGTGAGAAAATGTGGATTTCGCTGGCCGATACGGCCGATACCTTCCTGGTCTTCGCCCGTACCGACCCGTCGGCCGGACACCGCGGAATTTCCGCCTTCATCGTCGACCGCGAGATGCCGGGATTCGAGTCAGAGGAGATTCACGGCAAAATGGGGATCCGCGCCGGGGACACCGGCTCTTTTACGCTGCAGGACTGCCGGGTGCCGGCTGAAAATCTTCTCGGCGAGGAAGGGGAAGGTTTCAAGATCGCCATGTCCTGTATTGACAACGGTCGCTACACGGTGGCTGCCGGTACTGTGGGGCTGATTCGGGCATGCCTGGAGGCCAGCACCCAGTATGCCATGGAGCGGGAGACCTTCGGTAAGCCCATTGCTGAACACCAGCTGGTTCAGCAGATGATCGCTCACATGACGCGGGACGAGGAGATTACCCGCCTCCTGGTGTACAAGGCGGGATGGTTGAAAAACGAAGGCGTTCGCAATACAAGGGAAACCTCGCTCGCCAAGTGGTACGGCTGCGATGCCTCCTTCCGTGCCGCAGAGAATGCGGTGCAGATCCACGGGGCGTACGGCTATTCCAATGAGTATCCGGTGGAGAGATATCTGCGCAACTCCAAGGGCGCAGTGATTTACGAGGGCAGCGCAGAAATTCAGACGCTGCTGCAGGCCTCGTATGCGCTGGGGGTCCGTAAAGATAAGCCGGTCCGCTGCGAGCTGCCGGGCTGGCCCTATGAGGAGTAAAGAACTGCGGGAGGGATGAAACCTTGCGGTACATCGTCTGCATGAAGCAGGTTCCGGAGACTACCGAGGTCGACATCGATCCCGAAACAGGGACGTTACTGCGGGAGGGGATTCCCTCCATCATCAACCCGTTTGATGAGTACGCCATCGAGGAAGCCCTGCAGTTCCGTGAAGAGCGCGGTGGCGAGGTGACCGTGCTCTCCATGGGTCCACCTCAAGCGGAGGAGGCGCTTCGGGAGGCAGTAGCCATGGGGGCGGATGGCGCGATCCTGCTGTCGGACCCGGCATTCCGGGGTTCTGATACGCTGGCTACCGCCCGGACGCTGGCTGCCGCTGTCGGAAAAATGGGCGATTATTCGGTCATCCTGTGCGGCAAGCAGGCCATCGATGGCGACACAGCTCAGGTGGGGCCCGAACTCGCCGAGCTCTTGGACATTCCACACGTCGCTGACGTCCGGGAGGTCCGTGAGATCACAGAAGAGGGCATCACCGTCGAGCGCATGATTGAAGGGGGATATGAGATTGTGAAGGCCCCTCTTCCCGCCCTGGTGACCGTTCTGAAGGACATCAATGAACCGCGGCTGGCCAACATGCAGGGCATCATGCGGGCCAATCAGACGGAGATCCCCACCTGGGGTATCGATCATCTCGGTATGAGTTCGTCTGATGCAGGCCTGGAGGGGTCGGCGACAGAGGTGATTGATGTCTTCACCCCGGAGGTAGGTGGAGAGGGAGAGATGATCGAGGGTGAACCTCGCGATCAGGCGAAAGCTCTGGCCGGTAAACTGCGGGATGCCGGCGTGATCTAGGAGGTCCGACATGCGAGAACTGCTCATAGACCGGAAAAAATGCACCAGTTGTGAAGTCTGCCTGTCCGCCTGCCCGTTCGGTGCTCTCAGTTTGCAAGGAAACGGGGTGGTTGTCGGTGACCAGTGCAACCTCTGCGGGGCCTGTGTGGATGAATGTCCGGAGGGAGCTCTGGTCATGTCTGGGGAGCGCAAGGATGTGGACGTTTCTGACTGGCAGGGGATCTGGGTCTTCGTGGAACACGCCGACGGCGAAATGGCCGGGGTGGTGGGTGAGCTACTGAGTGAAGCGAAGCGAATGGCGCAGCGGGCCGGATATGAGGTCTCAGCCGTGCTCGCCGGATCTGGGGTGGGTCACCTGGTTGACCAGGTGACAGCGCGGGGCGCAGACCGGGTTTACCTGGTCGACCATGAGCGTCTTGCTGCGATGCACGAGGAGACCTATGCTGACCTGTTGGCCACCATGGTTCGCCGGTACCGCCCGTCAGTTTTTCTCTTCGGGGCAACTGTGCGGGGACGCTCCCTGGCGCCTCGGTTGGCCGCCCGTCTGGGCACGGGCCTCACCGCGGACTGCACTGAACTGGACATGGAATCCTCCGGCCGCCTGATACAAACCAGGCCCGCCTTCGGCGGAAACATTATGGCGCCCATTGTGTGTCCCAATCACCGCCCCCAGATGGCTACGGTTCGCCCGCGCATCCTGCGGGCCGATCCACCTGACCCGGACCGGGAGGCGGAAGTTATCGACCTGTCCGGTGAGATGGAGGTAGCCGAGGCCAGGACAGTGCTGCTCGAGGCGGCGCAGGAGGAGGGCGAGGGTGTCAAAATTGAGGATGCAGATGTCATCGTAGCCGGAGGGCGCGGACTGGGGAGCCCGGAGGGTTTTGATGCTCTACGTGATCTGGCCCGGACCCTGGGTGGTGCGGTGGGAGCTTCCCGCCCGGTGGTGGATTCAGGATGGATTCCCTACCCACATCAGGTCGGCCAGACCGGAAAGACGGTCAGCCCGACCGTGTACATCGCATGCGGTATCTCCGGGGCAGTACAGCATCTGGCCGGCATGCGCTCGTCAGACATCATTATAGCCATTAACAGAAATCCCGAAGCGCCGATCTTCAAAATCGCCACCTACGGTTTGGTGGGCGATGTGTTCAAGATCATCTCGCATCTAAAAGACGAAGTTGAGAAGGCGCGCGATGGAGAAGGAGGTTGATCTGGTTTGGCGCAAGAGACCGTCATTGCCAGCGCGGTCCGCACCCCCTTTGGCCGGTATGGAGGGGGATTGTCGGAGGTGCCGGCGGTGGATCTGGGAGCCATAACTATCAGGGAGGCAGTACGCCGGAGCCAGGTTGAGCCAGAAGATATTGACTACGTGCTGCAGGGGATGGTTCTGCAGGGAGGCGCCGGTCAGATTCCGTCACGGCAGGCTTCTGTTGGAGCTGGATTGCCCGTCTCTGTGCCGTCGGACACCATCAATAAGGTGTGCGCCTCCAGCCTGCGGGCGGTGAATCTTGCCGATCTGATGATCCGTATGGGCGAGGCTTCCATTTGCGTAGCCGGGGGTATGGAGAGCATGAGCCGCACCCCCTATCTACTGCGGGGCGCCCGCTGGGGGTACCGTATGGGCAACCAGATGGTAGAAGACGGTATGATTGTCGACGGGCTGTGGTGCAGCTTTGGGGACTGTCACATGGGTGTATACGGCGGCGAGGTGGCGGAGGAGTACGGTGTGGGCCGGGAGGAACAGGATCGCTGGTCCCTGCGCTCGCACTGCAGGGCCGAGGCCGCCTGGGAGGCCGACAAGTTCGTGGATGAGGTAATGCCGGTCGAAGCGCCGGGACCGAAGCGATCCACCGTTACCGTGGACAGGGACGAATCGATTCGCCCGGATACCTCCCTGGAAAAGCTGCAGAACCTGCCACCTGTATTCAGTAAAGACGGCACGGTCACGGCGGGCAATGCGCCGGGTCTCAACGACGGCGCCGGTGCCCTGGTGGTCATGTCAGCTGCTGAGGCGCAGGCCGCGGGGATCGAACCCCTGGCAGAAGTCATCGCAGGCGGACAGGTTTCCGAAGAAGCCCGGTACCTGCACACGGTACCGTACCGCTCGGCAAAGCAGGCGCTGGAACGCGCGAACATGGATTTCGAGGATGTAGACCTGTTTGAGATTAACGAAGCGTTCGCCGCGGTCCCGCTTGTCAGCATGCAGCTGGGCGGGCTGGACCCCGAAACTGTCAATGTCAACGGAGGCGCCGTGGCCATAGGTCATCCTATCGGGGCCAGCGGGGCACGGATCCTGATGACCCTTATTTATGAGCTGCGTCGTCGGGGCGGTGGCGTAGGTGTCGCTGCCCTGTGCAGTGGAGGTGGACAGGGTGAGGCCACCGTAGTGCGGGTATGAAATGAGCAGCGTTCTGCTGGGAGGTGCGTGCGGTGAAGACCATATTCGTCGCAGGAGCCGGCCGCATGGGTGCGGGGATCGCACAGGTTGCCGCCGGCGCCGGTCACGAGGTGATTCTTCACGATCTGACACAGGAGCTGGCGGACGGGGGGCTGAAGTCGATTGAGAGCTCCCTTGAACGTGCGGCGGAGAAGGGACATCTGGAGGCCGATGAGGCAATGAACGCACGGGAGCGGATTACCGCAACGGGGGATCTGGCTCAGGCCCAGCGTGCGGATTTTGTTCTGGAGGCCATAATCGAGGACCTTTCGGTCAAGAAGGATCTGTTCGGAAAGCTGGATGATATCTGCGGGGAACGTGCAATCATGGCCACAAACACCTCGTCTCTTTCGGTAACCGACATAGCCGAGGCTACCTCCCGACCCGACCGGGTTATGGGGATTCACTTCATGAACCCGGTTCCCGTGATGACCCTGGTGGAGCTGGTTCGTGGGGTTAAGACTGCGGACGAAACTTACCGTGCCGGGCGAGATCTGGTGCAGGGGATGGGAAAGGAACCGGTCACGGTGCGGGACTACCCCGGGTTTGTCGTGAACCGTTTGCTGGTCCCCATGATAAACGAGGCCGTCGCCTGCCTGGATCAGGGCGTGGCCTCGGCCGAAGATATTGACCGCGCCATGTCCCTGGGGGCCAATCATCCCATGGGACCTCTCGCTCTGGCTGACCTGATAGGGCTGGATGTAGCCCTGGCGATCATGCGGACCCTGCATGAGGGGTTCGGGGAGGACCGGTACCGACCGCACCCTATGTTGATCAAGATGGTGGAGGCGGGCCGGCTGGGTCGGAAGTCCGGGGCGGGCTTTTATGAGTATGGGGGGTGACGGCATGTCGGATACGGTGCTCTGGGAGCTGGATGACTCGATCGGAATCCTGACTCTGAACCGTCCGGGCCAGCTGAATGCAATGAATCACCAGCTGCTCGAGGACTTTGCATCATTGCTCGAGGTTTATGCCACCGCAGAGGACGTTCGGGGGGTAATCATCACAGGTGCGGGAGATCGGGCCTTTGCCGCTGGTGCCGACCTGACGGTTATGAAGGACTTCGACGAAGATGAGGCAAGGGAATGGTCTCTACTGGGCCAGCGGGCCTTCTCTGCGGTGGAGGACCTGCCCAAGCCGGTTATTGCCGGCATAAACGGGTTTGCCCTCGGCGGAGGTTGCGAACTGGCCCTGGCCTGCGACCTACGGATTGCCTCAAAAGAGGCGGTATTAGCCCAGCCCGAAGTCACACTAGGAATCCCGCCGGGATTTGGAGCCAGTTACCGGCTAGCCCGGGTCGTGGGCGAAGGGCGGGCGCGCGAACTGCTCCTCACCGGGAGGCAGGTTGATGCTCAGGCGGCCCACGAAATTGGACTGGTGTCCGAGGTGGTGGAAGGCGACGACCTGATGGAGACGGCGTTGGACCGCGCCCGGCAGCTGGCCGCGCACGGACCTGCTGCAGTTGGTCTGGTGAAAGAACTTCTGCAGCGCGGGCCCGGGCTCCACCGGGAGGAGGCTGCACAACTGGAGGCCTCCAGCTTTGCCCGTGCATACCGGACGGGCGAGCCGTGTGAGGGTATGAGTGCGTTCCTCGAGAAACGCAAACCGGATTTCTGATGTGCGTGGGCGCGCGGGTGATACCGCGCGCCTGCAGTCTCCTGCTGGCCGATGGTCAGGTGGATATCATGTTCCCTGCCGTGGACGTACTCGCGGGCTGCCCGCTTGCTGCGCTCGGGCGGTTCCCGGGTTCTCATCTTCTCGCATGACTCGAGTTACACGTTCAGCTTTTCTTGCTGAGTATGTCCGGGGGATCGAGCGCCACGTCTCTTTGCAGGGAAAGGAACCGTAGAGGGATTTCTCCCTGCGGCTTCATATGAATGTATTGAACGATAGCAGTCTGCAGAGTTGAGGGCAGGGTGGTAGCTTGCGATGGAACAGGTGCGTTTGCTGAAGGTGTACTCGGGTTGCTAGGATGGTATTAAACTTCAATTTATTGCGGCCCTTCAGGGCGACTTGGAGTGAAGAGGCCGCTGTGTCTGGGTCTACATTGGCAAGAGCCGAGCGAGAGAGGGACGAGGACGAGATCTTTTCATCTGCACTGGGGAAGTGATGCATCAGACGTGAGCGATCTCTTGAAGCACGTCGTGGTCGCCGATTCCATCGGCGTGATGCTGAATGCTTCCGGCAGGAAGATGGGCAATCTGGGCAGCGCTTTTGCCCTGGGAGTCGCATCGCATGCTGTGATGGACCTGGCTGAGCCGGATTATACTGTGAACTGGTTCGATTCCTATTACCTCGGGCAGGCGGCACCTTTTTTGGGTTTTCAAGTAGGCGGAATCGTGTTTGTCCTGCGCATGGTGTTTGCGGAAACCCGGGGCAACCCGCGCGGTTTCAGGTTGCGCATGGCTGCCATTGTGGGGGCGGTGATACCCGATGTGATCGACGGGGTTTACGCAATTTTCAACCCGCACGCATGGTATTCGGGGCAGCTGCTGTTCCCTTGGCACAACAGGACCTGGCAGGTCAACCCGATGTCAATGTGGGCTACATCGGCCCTGACGTTGCTTCTGCTGGTGCTGCGCTATCTGTCGGGGCACGTGCTGATATTTCTGCGGGGCACCTGGATCAGGCTTGCGAATCTTTTTTCACGCATCCGCATCGCGTGGCCATGGAAACCGTAGAGTGAGCTGTTGGCTGTTCAGCAGGAGGCAAGTGATGCTCCTGCCGATGATTCGCGCGGGGATTGAGCGGGCTCTGTCAATTACAGATGACATGAATGAGAGCGAGGTTGTATCATGAGGGATAGCAAATTGAATCGGAGAAAGGATTAACAGCTCCCGCAGCAGCAGGACGGAGCCGTACTGAGAGTGAATGGAGTCAACACATCAACAGGATAGTGCCGGACATATCCACTGCTGATCAGACGGCCTGCAGCGGTAAGTGTGGTTGAGTGCTGCACTCGGTGTTCTCAGATGCTCGAGGGCTCCTGAGTGCTCAGGGAGCGGCTTTCGATGAGGAAATGGGTGGTTGACAAAGAAGGGGTTCCCCGCACAGAAGTTCTGGCCATGCTGACGCTGGCGATAGTCTTCGCGGTGCTTCTGGGCCGAAGCCTCATCATTGAACTGCGCCCCCACGTTGATGCAGATGATGGCAGGACGAGGCAGCAGCTGTTCGATGAGGCAGAATTTGCGCTCGAGTATATCAGCAGACACATTCGGGGGGCGGGAGTGGTGAGCACTTCCGGGGACGGCGCGAAGCTGTCCATATGGCATGGTGAGATGTATTCGGAGAAGGAGCCGCTCGATGTACCAAAAGAGCCAACCCACTTTTATGTAACCGAGGATAAGGAGCTGGTGGCAGAGACGAGAGGCGATGTTAACATCTTGGCGGGTGATGTGATCCACGTGGATTTTCATCCTCTTTACGCTCAATACATCGGCATGTCCCTGCATGCAAAAGCTGATGGAGAGCTCCTGGAGATTCGTGAATTGCTTTCATTCAGGCATACGTACCCGTTGGAGTGGACACCCCTGCTCCCACAGACAGACAGTTAACGTCCTGCGCCGGGACAACCCGTCGGAGAACCGCAGGACCGCTTTTCCAGTGGTACCGGCACAGTGCATTCGAGGGAGCAAGTGAAGCAGCGCTGTGGGGTGGTGGCCTCACGGTAAGCTCAATGGTCCGCGACTTTCATTCTAGCCAAGCAGTTCAGCACCGCGGACTGTGATCCAGTGCGATACTGGCCGGCTCGATGCACACAGCGGCGAATTTGGAGTGTCTGTGAATCCGGCTTAGCAGAGTAGGAAAGATCGGCAGCAGTCTTAAGGCGGATGTTCCTTTCTGTTCAGTCTTCTTGTTGCAGTTCCTTTTGAGTGCGAACATCCCTCCCCGACATACTCGCCTTCTGCCGGCAGTTCGAATTTGCCGGACGGTTGATTCTTCCAAAGGACATGCGGCTCCGATCTTCGGCGTCTCAGCTATGCGTGGTGTTCTTCTTCTTGCGTGTCACCTGCGGCAGGACAATATTTCCTGTGCGGCGAAAACCATACTGCGTACACCGTCAGACTGTCCAGCACATCAGATGCAACCGGACGGGTTTTGGTCTAATGTCGTATCCACTGACGGTGACGCTCTGACGGCAAACGTTCCTCTCTTGCGCTACATCGGAGATGATTCGGTCCTTGTCGTTGACCATCCTGTGCCGTCACAGTTGAGATATTGGGCGGAAGGGCGGGTTTGTGCGTGAAAGGATTGAAAACTGCAGCACTAGTGGTAGTTGCCCTCGTTATTGTTTCCGTCGGTCTGGCTTACATTGCAGGCATGCAGGTGCAGCGTACACTCTTGAATCCTGAGTTCTGCGGGAAGCTGGTAGATCAGGTAAATCTGGGGTCCGCAATACAGGGCATGCTCAGAGAACAGATGCGAGAGGAAATAACCAAGGGAGAGGATGCAGAGCAACTGGACATCATTTTCGACTCCATGGCCGGAGCTTTTCCTCCGGAGTGGATCGAGCAACAGGCAAAGATGGCTTTACATAACTTTATCCCTTCATCACCGGTGAAAGCGACACCGTTACTGCTGTCATCGATCTACAGGATCGCAAGGATCACCTGGAGGAGGAGCTCGTCAGCCACCTGGAGGAAATGCCCACTGAACAGCTGGAGGATAGCCCTTTTTCTGCCGGCACTCTCAAGCGGGACGTCGCCATGTTTGTTCAGGAGATGGAACTGCCGGAGGAACTTTACGTGGCCGATTTG
>PWGR01000066.1 GCA_003554565.1 Clostridia bacterium | reverse complement strand
GACTCTTATCCTCCACCTCAGCCACCGATTCGAAGTCGCGCCGCCCGACTGATCCGCTGACCATAGACTCACCGAGCATCACATCGGCCCCGGCGGGCTCGGAGTTTTCACACGCAAGACACTTGTCGAGCAGGATATCCTCCCGCGGGACTGAGTGAGTACCGGAGGGAGTCTCCACGGTCACCTCATCCCCCTCGATCCTGGCCTTGTCGACCCCGGGGCCAAACCGACGCACGGCCTCACGCGCGTCGACCATCCCCTCACACGGTACACCGATCACAAACAGATCCTCCCGCAGCACCCGCCGGTCACATATCAGGCGCTGTAGGGCCAGCTCATCACATCCCTTGGCCAAAATCCCCAGCGGCGGCTCGTCGATTTCGTCTTCGTCCGCGGACCGGGCGCGGTCCAGCGCGTAACGGCCGAGTACTATGCCGCAGAACTCGTTTAGGATCAACTCGTCTGCATCCCCGGGCGTGTCAGCGCAGGCGACCACCGCCTCGGATGGCCGCAGGCCCGACCGGTACCCGATGAAGGCCCGGACCTCGCCGGCATCCAGCAGGCTCTTTACCTTTTCCCGCATCTGGTCTTGGTACTTTCGGATTCTCATAGTCGCTCCCTCATTTTCCGGTTGGGGCCCAGTGCCCGGATGTCCCCGGTCATCTCGCGAACAATCTCGGCAAAACGCTGCCCCTCGGCCGCGGAGATCCACTCCACCCGCACCCGCCCGGGCTCCAGGCCGAGATAGGACATGAACGGCTTCGCCAGCGAGAAGCGTCGCCGGGTGAGATAGTTGCCTTCCATGTAGTGGCAGTCGCCCGGGTGACACCCGGAGACCAGCACCCCATCGGCACCCCTCTGAAACGCGCGTATCACAAACGAGGGGTCGACGCGTGCCGAGCACGGAACCTTGATGACCCGTACGGATGGCGGATAGGGGATCCGGCTAGTGCCCGCCAGGTCAGCACCTGCATAAGTGCACCATTGACAGGCAAAGGCGACTATTGTTGGCTGCCAGCTATCAGACATATCGACTCCACCTCCGCCAGTATCTGCTCATCCTTATATCCCTTGAGGTTCATGGCCCCGTCGCGGCAGGCCACTGTGCAGGCACCGCATCCCTGACAGACCCCCACATTGACCTCCACCACCCGCCTCGAGACCTCGCGATCCCCGACTCGCCGGGTGAGGTATTTCTCCTCGATGGCATCAAAGGGGCAGGCCGCGACGCACCAGAGACAGCCCGAGCAGTCGCCCTCATCCACCTCGGCAATGAGCGGGTCGGTCTCCATCTCCTCGCGCGAAAGCAGCATAGCCACCTTGGAGGCTGCTCCCGAAGCCTCGGCCGCGGCGTCGGAGATGTCCCTCGGGCCGCGCACTGCACCGGCGACGTAAACACCCGGGGTGGTGGTCTCCACGGGACGCAGCTTGATATGCGCCTCGTTGAGAAAACCGTGCTCATCCGTCCCGACATTGAATATCCTCGCCATCTCACGGGCATCGGTACGTGGGGTAACCGCGGTCGCCAGGACCACCAGGTCGGCATGAATTTCCACATTCTCGTCCGAGAGAGTGTCCACGCCCTTGACCAGGATCTTGTCTCCCTCCGGGTAGACACGTGATACCCGACCGCGCAGGTACAGGGCATTGTCCTCTTCCACTGTTCTCTGTACGAACTCCTCGTAGCCCTTGCCTCCCGCCCGCACATCTGTGTAGAAAATGTATGCCTGGCCGTCCGGCACGCTGTGGTGGTACAGGGTGGCGTGCTTGGCCGTGTACATGCAGCAGATCTTCGAACAGTACGACTGACCTTTGTCCGGATCTCTCGACCCGGCACACTGGATGAACACAACTTCCTTGGGAATTTCACCGTCGGAGGGACGGCGGATCTCGCCACCGGTGGGGCCGGACGAGGACTTCATCCGTTCGAAGGCCATGCTGTCGATCACATCAGGATACTTGCCGTAGCCGTACTCGCCGAGGACCTCCTGCGGAAGCATATCGTATCCGGTGGACAGCACGATCGCCCCGACCTCTTCTTCTACTATCCGCTCCTCCTGCTCGTAGTCGATGGCATCTACCGGACAGCTGCGCGAGCACAGCCAGCAGAAATCTCCGCGAAGGTGGGCACAGTGTTCGGGGTCTATCTTCGGCCGGTTGGGGATGGCCTGCGGAAAGTCCACACCTATGGCCTTCTTGGTACCCAGGCCGCGCTCAAACTCGCTCTCCACCTCGGACGGGCACTGCTGCTGGCACTGCATGCAGCCCATGCAGGCGTCCCAGTCCACATAGGTGGGTTTCTGGCGCACCCGGACCCGGAAATTCCCCACGCTGCCGGATACCTCCTCGACCTCGCTGTAGGCCATCAGCTCAATCAGTGGATGGCGCCCGACCTCAGCCATCTTCGGGGTGAGGATGCAGGATGCACAGTCCAGGGTCGGAAAGGTCTCCGATAGTTGGGCCATGCGACCGCCGATGGTGGCCTCTCTTTCCACCAGGATCACGGGGTAGCCGGCATCCGCAATGTCCAGTGCAGCCTGCATCCCGGTGATCCCGCCGCCCACGACCATGGCCTTCTTGGTGATGGGGATTTCGTGCGGCACCAACGGCTCATCGCGCCGGACCTTCTCCACCGCCGCGCCGACGATTCCCTCTGCCTTGCGGGTGGCCTCCTCCTCGTCATCCGGGTGGACCCAGCTGCACTGCTCTCTGATGTTGGCCATCTGCACCTGATACGGGTTCAGGCCGGCCGCCTCAGCCGCCGCCCGAAAAGTTGGCTCGTGCATGGTGGGTGAGCATGCAGCGACGACAATACCCTCCAGATCCTTTTCTTCGATCGCCTCGGCAATCAGGTTCTGTCCGGGGTCGGAGCACATGTAGCTGTAGTCCTCACTGTGCACCACACCCGGAATTTCGGCACAGCGCTCTGCCACACGCTTAACGTCTACTGTGCCGGCAATATTCAATCCGCAGTGACAGACAAAAACTCCTATCTTGCGCACTTCACTTCACCTCGCCGATGCCGATTTTTTCACACACTCCCGCGTGCAGTCCGTCGGGCTCAAGCCCGCAGCTGTCCGCGTCAAGTCCCAGCGCATAGGCCAGAACCTGGCTGAAGTACAGGACCGGAAGCATCTCTGCTCCGGGCACGTCTTGTGCGCATTGCTCCAGATTGTGCGCGCACAGCGGACAGCTGGTCACGATGGCTTCGGCTCCCGCTGCGGAGGCCGATCGCATTACAGCCACTGCGGCACGATTTCTCCGTTCCTCCAGTTCTCCTATGGGAAGATACGCCCCACAGCAGTCCATCCTGAGCGGATAGCTCACCGGGTGGGCACCGATGCCCGCCAGCATGTTCTCCAGGATCTGCGGGTCTTCGGCGTCATCGAACTCCATCTCGTCGGGGGGCCGCAGGAGCAGGCACCCGTAGTAGGGGGCGATACGCAGCCCGTTCAGATCTCTTTTGGTTCTCTCAGACACCGATTCGAACCCCACCTCGTCCCGCAGCAGCTCGAGCAGGTGATGCACCCGGCCCTCGCCCGCGTAGTCCTCCTCCACGAAGTCAACCAGCTTGTCGCGGGTCTCGTCGTCATTTTGCACCAGATTATTGGTGCGGCGCAGGACATTGAGGCACCCGGCGCACACTGTGACCAGCTCTACCCCGGCCTCATACGCGGCAGCCAGGGCGCGAAACGGCGCGGCGAGGTTGATCACGGCGTCCGTGGCCAGGGGAAACACCGCGCCACAACACTGCCAGCTGTCCAGTTCCTCCAGTTCAATGCCCAGCGCGCGGGCACTCTCCCGCGTCGTAACGTCAAACTCCTCGGCCTGCTGATGTAGGGTGCAGCCGGGATAGTAGCCGTATTTCATGGACGCTTCATACCTTTCTTTAACCGGCACGTCAGTCGGCCGGTTCAGCTGACGTATTTGCGATAACAGCTCACAATCGCCTGTTGAGGAGCCGCGGCAAACAGCTCCGCCGGGAGATCTTCCGGCCGCACCGGTGCCTCACCGCGCCGGAGCAGCACCGCCCGCAGAGCCTCCATAACGCGCGAGAGGTCGAAGCCTTTGGGGCACCTTGACTCGCAGGTGTGGCACGAGGTGCAGAACCAGACTGCCTCCGCCTCAAAGGCCCGCTCGTCCTGCCCCAGCTGCAGGTGCCGCACTACCCGGTGAGGAAGCGTTCCCATCTCCTGTGCCACGGGGCAGCCCGCCGAGCACTTGCCGCACTGATAACACTTGGAGATCTCCTCGCCGCTGATCCTTTCAATTTTCTCGATCATTTCGCTGTGCAAGCCGTGCCGCGTCAGTTTCACTCTGTCCGCCCCCTTAGTGGGCCGGGGAGACGGGGCTCCCCGGCCCGCACTCTGACCTCAATCAAAAAAGCGATTCGCCTTCTCCACCAGCTTCTCTGCCTTGGCGGCTATCTCGTCCGGGTCGCGCTCGATCCGCGCCACACCGGTGTCCATGGCCGCCCTGGCTACCTCGGCCGCTATCGCCGGGACCACACGACGATCGAAACTCTCCGCGATGATAAACTCCTCGTGCAACTCCGACTCCTCAATGACGTCGGCGAGAGCACGCGCAGAGGCTATCTTCATCTCCTCGTTGATGTCCGTCGAACGGACATCGAGGGCACCGCGCAGAATACCCGGGAAGCCGAGCACGTTGTTGATCTGGTTGGGAAAATCAGAACGACCGGTACCTATCACCCGGGCACCACCGGCTGCAGCATCATCGGGGTATATCTCCGGAACCGGGTTGGCCATGGCGAACACTATCGCGTCATCCTTCATGCTGGACACCATGTCGCTGTCCACCAACTCCGGACCGGAAAGACCTATGAAAATGTCCGTGTCAACCATCGCATCCGCCAGAGAACCCGTGCGACCCTCCTTGTTGGTGCGGCGGGCCATCTCCTCCTTCGCCGGGTTCATGCCCTCCGTGCGACCCTCGTGCACGATACCAAGTCGATCAACCAGAATCACATCATCAACGCCGAGGTCCAGCAACAGCTTCGCCGTCGCCACGCCGGCGGCACCGGCTCCGACCAGCGATACGCTGACCTCGCCGATCTCCTTTTTGACCACTTTCAATGCATTGAATATCGCCGCCAGAACCACCACCGCGGTACCGTGCTGATCATCATGAAATATGGGAAGGTTCGTCTCCTTCTTCAGACGATCCTCCACCTCAAAACAGTTCGGAGCCGCTATGTCTTCAAGATTCACACCGCCAAATGTCGGCTCCAACCACTTCACCAGGTTCACAACATCGTCTACGTTCTGCGTGTTGACACAGATGGGGAACGCATCCACCCCGCCGAAACACTTGAACAGAACGCACTTGCCCTCCATCACCGGCATGGACGCACCGCCGCCGATGTTGCCCAGACCTAAAACCGCCGAGCCGTCGGAGACCACTGCCACCAGATTCGACTTGTTCGTGTACTCATAAAGCATGTCGGGATCCTCGGCGATCTCCTTGCACGGCTCTGCGACGCCGGGAGTGTAAGCCAGCGTCATGTCGTCGCGCGTGTTGACCGGTACCTTGCTGATTACCTCAATCTTGCCTACATTTTCTCTGTGAAGCTTCAGCGCCTCGTCTCTTACGGACACCGCAATCTCTCCCTCCCTCAGCGGGCGTACTCCTCGCGCCCCTTTACATAGATGTCATTGCCGGCCGCATCTACTCCCACCACGACCGGAAAATCCTCAACTTCCAGCCGGAAGATGGCCTCCGGACCCAGCTCCTCGTAGGCCACGACCTCCGCCTTGTTCACGCACTTTGCCAGCAGTGCGCCGGCCCCGCCGATGGCCAGCAGGTAGACTCCCTTGTACTCCTTGATCGCCTCTACAACCTCGTCCGAACGGTTGCCCTTGCCGATCATGCCCCGCAGCCCGACCTCCAGCATCGTCGGAGTGTAGACATCCATCCTGCCGCTGGTAGTGGGACCGGCCGATCCGATGGGATCGCCGGGTTTTGCCGGGCACGGGCCGACGTAGTAGATGATCTGTCCCTGCAGGTCCACTGGAAGGTCCTCGCCGCGTTCGAGCGTCTCCACGAGGCGCTTGTGCGCGGCATCGCGGCCGGTATATATCACGCCGTTAATCAGGACCTTATCCCCGGCCTCCAGCGATTCAATATCGCGGTCGGTCAGTGGTGCCGCAATTTGCTTTTCCATTTTTCGTCACCTCCTACAGTATGGCTTCCGCGTGCCGCGCGGCGTGGCACTGGATGTTTACAGCGGCCAGAAGCGAGGCGATGTGTGACGAATGGGGCTCGATATGCACGGCCAGGGCGGTTGTGCGCCCCCCGAGCCCCTGCGGGCCGATCCCCAGATCGTTCACCGCCGCCAGCGTCTGCCTCTCCAGCTCGGCTATGTGCTCTCGCGGGTGAGGCTGTCTGAGGGGTCGCAGAAGCGACTTTTTGGCCAGAAGCACCGCCTTCTCCAGGGTGCTGCCCACCCCCACGCCCACGACAATGGGCGGGCAGGGGTTGGATCCGGCGCTACTTACGGTGTCGACTACGAAATCCTTCACCCCGTCCGGGCCGTCCGCCGGGGTAAGGCCGCGCGCAGCACTCATGTTCTCGGCGCCGCCCCCCTTGGGAGCCAGTGCTATCTTTACCTGATCCCCGGGCACGATCTGGGTGTGAATAATCGCCGGCGTGTTATCGCCGGTGTTGTCCCGTTCGAAGGGATCCTCCGTCATCGACTTCCGCAGGTAGCCGCGCTCGTAGCCCTCGGCCACTCCCCGGTTGATGGCCTCCTCCAGGTCTCCGCCAACGAAGTGAACATCCTGACCGATATCGAGGAATATCACCGCCGAACCGGTATCCTGACAGATGGGCATTTTCTCGTCCGCGGCGGTCTCAGCGTTGTCAATTATCAGCTCCAGCACCTCGCGGCCGACCGGGGACTCTTCTTCCTCATCTGCGGCTCTCTGCAGCACCTCCAAGACGTCGCCGGGCAGGTGGTAGTTGGCCTGCACACAAAGATCACTGACCGTCTCTTTCACCTGTTCTACGTCGAGTTCTCTCACCTTCATCCTCCTTTCTTACACGTCCACACAACACAAAAAGCCAGCCCCAGATGCTGCTTGGGCCGGCTCATCATCCCTTTCCGCCGTCGGGGGCTGCCCGACAGCCGGGGTTTCTGACGGCCACCGATCCTTTCGGATAAACCCGGAGATACTCCGTCCAGAACGGTGTTACTGACTGATTTTTTCCCTGTACACCATATACTTGTCGCGGGCGATTCGCAGGGCACTGATCAGAGACTTCTGGGCGTTGCCGTGGTACCTGGTTTCCACTTCCTTCACCATATGTTCAAAGTCCTCAATCAGTTTCTTTCCTTCCACTATCTTGGAGAAGAAACGGCGCGCCACGTCAGTCGCCAGGGTGCAGTCGGCGGCCACAATAACTCCCATTTCGCCGTCAATCTCCAGTCCGATCCCGACTACCGAGAATATCTCCCGGGCGGT
Source organism: Clostridia bacterium (assembly GCA_003554565.1). GTDB lineage: Bacteria > Bacillota > Sulfobacillia > SLMV01 > SLMV01 > PWGR01. The sequence goes on along the minus strand of PWGR01000066.1, from coordinate 3,217 downwards.
GATTCCATCTGGCAGCTTGGCGTAACCCGGAATAAATATCGTGTCCGGATACCGTTTCCCTTTCTGCCTCTGTCCCTTACTCTGTCGGGCGCCCGGTATAGGTTCGCCACTCCTTCCCCCAGTCGAAACCCTGCTGACAATGTGGCGTAACTCAGTGTCCTTTATTCGTAGTTCTACATAGTAGTATAAACTCCTTCTCCGCATTACTCATTGATTTTCATCCCATATCGTTAAGTACTACTAAGCTAACCCTCACTCCGGGCGACCACCGCCCGCCGTGCAGGGCATACTGTCAGTTGCTCCCATTGATGGATAATGCTTCTGCGGGGCAACAGCGCGGTGACTTCCAGAGCGGCAGCGGTGAAGGCAAGAAAGGGCGAATGTGTGTTCATAATGTCAAGCTACCCACATGCCAGCCTATTGCGTTAGTGAGCAACCGGCTGTGTGCTTCTTCACATGCGTTCACTTTATGCCTCCCGCACACGGCCTGGGCAACGAATTCCGCCTGTGGGGACGCCTGTTGGCCCGAAGGTCGAACTAAGCAGCCTTCCGAGTTCCATTTTCCCATAGATCTGCAAGCTAACGGACAGTGAACGCGGCTATCTCCGACCGCCTTACGTTAGTGCGGTTGCTAACTGGAGACTGTTGCGCCCCCGGGGGTGATAAGATAGACTATATCCGGCAAAGTTCGTTACGGGAATCACAACACCTAGCTTCAATGCAGTTGTCTTGTGATAAATGAAAAAATACGCGTTCGAGCGGTCGTTTTTCCGGGTTGGTTCTGGTACAATGCCTTGCGAGATGAAGTGTGTGGTACCGGAAGGGAAAATCCGTGGCCATTAGGGAGGACGTTAATTATGAGCGCCAGCGCGGCGCGCGGGCTGTGGTGCATGCTCGACCACTGCGGCAAAAAGACAAAGGCCACAATAAATCCCCTGAACTGGATCCACAGGACCTGTTCGGATGAGGCTCAGATCGAATTTCGCGGCGCGGGCGATGACGGTGAGGAAAACGACGACGACAGGTCGTCGGATGGACCCGGGGAGTCTCCCCCCGGTCCCACCCCTCCCAGATCGGACCCCGAGCCCGATGGTGACGGGCAGCCCGACTACGGTATGCGCGAGCGCGTCGGGCTCACCCTCGGCCCAGTGTCCTTCGTGCTGCTGATGCTTTTTCTCCCGGTCAGCGAGGCGTTTACCCCGCTGATGCGCTCAGCGGCAGCTTCTACCGCCTGGGTGGCAATCTGGTGGGTAACGGAAGCGCTGCCCATTCCGGCCACATCGCTGCTTCCGCTGATTCTGTTTCCCCTGACTGGCGTAGTTTCGTTTGAAGATACAGTGGTGGGATACGCCGACCCAAACGTATTTCTCTTTCTCGGTGGATTTATGCTCGCGGTGTGCATGCAGCGCTGGAATCTACACCGGCGCCTGGCGCTGACGATAATCCACAAGGTGGGAACCAACCCGGCGACGCTGATTCTCGGCTTTATGGTCTCCACTGCCTTTCTTTCCATGTGGATAAGCAACACCGCCACCGCTATGATGATGCTTCCTATCGGGATGGCCGTGATCGGTCAGGTCGCGACCCTCGTCAACCGTGAGAACATGGGAATTGAAACCGGCTTCGGGAAGTTTTCTTTCGGTACCGCACTGATGCTGGGTATAGCCTACTCCGCGACCATCGGCGGTGTGGGCACGCTGATCGGAACGCCACCGAATGCGATCTTTGCCTCGGTGGTCGGCAGCACGTTTGATATGGACATATCCTTTGCACAGTGGCTGCTCTACGGATTTCCCATTGCCATGATATTCACCCTGCTGGCGTGGGCTTACCTCGTCCGCGCCTTCCCCATCAAGCAGCTGGGACATATCAGGGGGGGCGAGGAAGTGGTGCGGCGAGAGCTGGAATCACTCGGCTCCATGAGCAGGGCCGAGAAGCGGATAGGTACGGTGTTCGTGTGCGTTGCCCTGCTCTGGATCTTCCGCAGCCTGCTGCTTCAGGATCTAATACCGGGCCTGACCGACCCGCTGATCGCGGTGGTCGCCGCGGTGGTGCTGTTTCTCATTCCGGTGGACTTTGGACGGGGCGAGTTTCTCCTGGACTGGGACAGCGCGGTCGAGATCCCCTGGGGCATCCTTCTGTTGTTCGGGGCCGGAATAGCCATAGCCGCCGGTTTCACTGAAACCGGTCTGTCCGAATGGGTGGGCGGCCGCCTCGCCGGTCTGGCCGGAGTACCCATGCTGGTGATCATGCTTGCCGTGGTGGCGCTGGTGGTGCTTCTGTCCAACGTCACTTCCAATACGGGAACCGTCTCCATGATGCTGCCGGTGATGGTGGCAATGGCCGTGACCATGCAGGTTCATCCATATGCACTGATGATCACCTGTGCCACCGCCGGATCCTTTGCTTTTCTGCTTCCCGTCGGCACCCCACCAAACGCGGTGGTTTTCGGCAGCCGGTACATTACCATCCCACAGATGGCGAAGGCCGGGCTGCTTTTGACCATCATGACCATCCTCCTCCTGCCACTGGTCACGTATTTCTGGCTTCCGGTGGCCTGGGGAATAGATCTCACCACTTTCCCTGTGGGCTGGTAGACAGAGGCGATGCCGATTGACTGACGGCCGGGCTGAAGGATTCTAACTCCTGCAAGGAGAAGATGAAGTATGATAGACTTCTGCAGGTTTGGGCCGGGCACTGAGACATCTCTGTCAGACGGGAGGACTGCGCACATGGATGTATTGACGATGAACAGAATTCGAACCCTTATGGACTACCAAGGGGGTCCGGCAGTCTCACTGTTCATGCCGACTCACCGCACCGGCGCGCACACTCAGGGGGACGCCATCACCTTCAAGAATCTCCTTCGACGCGCGCGCAAGGATCTCATCCGCTTCGGCCTGCGCACGGCGGAGGTGGATGAATTTCTCCACCCCGCACAGGCCCTCGAGAGCGACACCATCTTCTGGCAGCACCAGAGTGACGGGCTGGCTGTCTTTCTGGATCCTGATGATTTTCAGCACTACCGCGTTCCCATGCGCTTCGCGCAGCTGGTGACGGTAGGAGAACGCTTTCACATAAACCCCCTCCTGCCGCTGTCAACCGGCGACGGAAGATTCTACATACTGGCGTTGAGCCAGAACCAAGTCAGACTCTTTCAGGGATCCCGGTTTAACGTCAATCCAGTAGAGGATATCGGGGACATCCCCACCAGCCT
>PWGR01000087.1 GCA_003554565.1 Clostridia bacterium | reverse complement strand
CGTCGAACAAGAATATCTCCCCCGGCGAAACCAGACTCGAGGAGACAAATGATACCCGCGAAATATCTGACGACGCCGACAGATACCGCACGGCTCTGGCACCTGAAGTAACCTTCTCAGTGTGGTTGCAACCCGGCCAAATCCGGTAGACATTCGTGGCACCACGATCAGTTGACAGCGACAGGAGACTCTTTCCGTCGGGCGCCCAGAGAGGAGAGTATTCCGGCGCCCCCCAAACTATATCGCTCATGACGTTGTCATCCGGGAAAGCCCGATCCAAATCAGAGCTGACGCACGTGGGATCCTTATCGTCAAACGGCCGGGCTATCCATATCCTGCTGAGCGTTGCGCTTCCATATCGACCGTCATGCCCATAGTACGCTATCCGCTCATCAGTCGGGGACCACGATGGTCCGGACAGCGGCCCGTCAGAAGCGGTAACCAGAGTCTCGCTTCCGTCAGATAAGTCGATCACGCGCAAGTCTGCTCCGTCACCATGTCCGGTTGGCGTCTGCCGCTTTCTAACATAAGCGAGATATCTCCCATCACCTGACCAGGCGGGATCACAATCATCGTATACACTGTCCGTCAGCTGCTTCAGCTCCGACCCCCCTACATTCACCGTGAATATCTGAGAGCACTCACCGTCCCAGTAACCCTCTCCATTGGCCTTGTACCAGACACCCGTATAGGATCGCATATCCCCATCCCGGGCGCCGTTCGTGACACCATCCTTCCCTTCAGTGGGAGCTGGATCAGCTGCAAGAGCAACTGTTTCCGAATCGGGAGCCCATTTCACCTGCAGAATGTCCCCCGACATACTGGTCACTTGCCGCGCCTCGCCGCCGGACACAGGTATTGTCCACAGCTGCTTGCTCCCACTCCGCCGCGATAAAAAGGCAACTGCACTGCCATCGGGTGACCATCGAGGACTCTCATCTACATCGCCATTTGTCAGCTGCCAGGTAACACCCGATTCCGCTTCCGCCATATACAGATTGTGTCTGTATTCATTTTCCTCCCGAGATATTCTAGTCAACACAAATACAACACTCCGGCCATCGGGAGACACCTGCGGATCACTTACCATCCCAAAGTTACAGATGTCACCTATTACTACAGATCTCTTTTGGCTCAAAGCAGATCCCCCTGTTATGCTGCAGCTGTGTCATCAACTGTCCGACTGGCGCGGATCCAGAGCATCACGCAGGCCATCGCCCAGGAAATTGAAGGCCAGGACCATGATGAAGATCATCAGCGACGGCCAGAAGGCCATTAAGGGATGCCTGGTCAAATACTCTCGGGCTGTGCTCACCATGGCCCCCCACTCAGGGGTCGGTGGTTGCGCTCCCAATCCCAGAAAACTCAGCGATGCAGCAAACAGGATGGCAATCGAGAGTCGGAGAGTGGCGAATACCACCACCGAGCTGAGCATGTTGGGCAGAATGTGCCTGAACATGATTCTGGCATCGCGCGCTCCGACAGCCCTAGTGGCTTCAATAAAGTCCTGCTCCCGGTAGGACAGCACTTCTGATCGCGTCATGCGCACAAACAGGGGAACGGAAGATATGCCAACCGCCGCCATTGTGCTTTCCATTCCGGGCCCCAGTGCCGCCACGATCGCGATGGCCAGGAGAAATGCCGGGAAAGCCATCATTACATCCACACACCGCATGATCCAGTTATCCAGAGCAGGGTAAAAGCCAGCCAGTATCCCCAGAATCGTGCCGAGAACAAGAGCAAAGCTGACAGAAATGAAACCCATCAAGAAGGAAATGCGCGCACCTGCCAGGATCCGGCTGAATGTGCAGCGTCCCAGTTCGTCTGTTCCAAATGGGTAATCCGAGCTAGGTCCCTCGAGCCGCCTGGGTGTATCAGTCTCGTTCGGCGGGTGCAAGACCAAGTAGGGGCCGAAAATCGCCATCATGACCAGGACGGCAACTACTACCGCCCCAACCACTGAAGCCCGGTTTCTCTTCATTCGTCTCAGTGCATCTACCATCCAGTGTTCTGATGAAACATCCTGGTTCTCTTTCTTGGTCTGGGATGTGTCTGTCATTGCCACCCCTCCTGAAGATGGACGCTATAGGCACAATCCGCAGGTATCGGGTAGTCCAGATCAATCATACCGGATCCGCGGATCGATGAAGACGTAGGCTATATCCACCAGCAGATTCGCAACAATGAACACGAAAGCCAGGAGCAGGACTGCGGCTTGTACAACGGGGAAATCTCTTGCAGATATTGCCCCCACAATTCGCCTGCCAACCCCGGGCCAGGCAAAGATGGTCTCCGTGACGATTGTTCCCCCGAACATGGCTCCAACTTGAAACCCTATTACTGTCACTACGGGGAGCAGAGCGTTCCTGAGGGCGTGTTTATACAGAACTACTCTTTGCGACAGACCCTTGGCCTGGGCGGTGCGGATGTAGTCCTGGCCGAGCACCTCAAGCATGGACGACCGCCCCATTCGGCCCAATGTGGCGAGCGGCCCGATGGACAGGGCAACCATTGGCAGCATCATGTGGCGGAGCCCTTCCGCAGACAGGAGATCGCCCCCGGGAGGACCACCCGATATGGGAAACCACCCCAGGGTGATCGCAAATACCCACATCACCGCCACCCCGCGCACGAAACTGGGCGCGGATATGCCGCTCACCGCCATGAACATAATGCCATTATCGACGAGGCTATTCTGCTTCAGGGCAGCGGTTATCCCCATAATTACGCCAATAATGACAGAGAGCACCAACGACCCAACCCCGAGGGCCAGACTGTTCGGTAAATATTGAAATATTTCCTGCGTCACTGGAACTCTCGTGCGGAGCGATACCCCGAGATCACCCTGTACCGCTCTGGAGACCCAGCTGAAGTACTGTTCGTGAACGGGACGATCCAACCCGAGCTGTGATTCGATCTCACGAATAACATCTTCAGAGGCATCGGGGCCGGCGATGTGCAATGCGGGATTTCCTGGCGCAATGTGAATCAGACCATAGGCAATCATTGATACAACGATCAACACAGGGATTATCTGCAGTAACCGACGAATAACATATGCTGTCATCTTGCTGCCCCTCCCGAATCATCAAACTGCCGGGGAGCGCGGTGGGGAAAGGTCCCCTGGCAACAGTCCCCGCGCTCCTGACAAGCATCATTTTAACACCGCTTCTGTCCTGAAGTGTGCGATAGAGAGCGGACTACTCTCCCGCCTCTCTATCGCACCATCAGCAATACGGGCACCAGTTCCCCCGGTGCACGAGAGGTCTTCCTTAGTTTGCCATTCTCATGTCCAGCAGTTTGAAGTGTCCATCGTACACTGGATGATCTACCTTCGGGTCAGCAATCTGTTCATTGAACCCTCTGATGTAATCACGCCATACGACAGGGACCCAAGCAGCATCCTCCATCAATATTCGTTCTATTTCCACATAGGCCTGCATCTGTTCATCTTCGTCGGGTGTAGTCCTCTGGAGATTGAGCAGATCCACCAGCTCGTCATCTTCGTAGTAAAACCTGTTCGGTGCGGGCTGCTCATCTGGATGGTGGTACCAGCGGAGAACATCGGGGCCTCGACGGCCAATAGTAACTCCCATGGTAAACATCTGATGCTCTTCAGCGCGTAGATGCTCAAACATAGCCGCAGATTCCATTACATCTAGTTCCATATCCATGCCAACCTGAGCTGCCTGCGCCTGATATAACTCGGCAGAGGTGAGGCGGACCTCATCATCAAAGGCGGAGAGGGTGAATTCTAACGGCTCACCGTCCTTCATCCGCACTCCGTCTTCCGTCTCATCCCATCCGGCTTCATCGAGCAGTTCTTCCGCTTTCGCCGGATCATATTCCCGGTTAAACTCTGCCATTTCCGCGCTGTATCCGGGCATGCCAGGGCGCAGGAAGCTGGTTGCCGGCTCGGAAACCCCCTCATATGCAACATCAGCGATCTCCTGCTTGTTTATGGCATGAGCCAGGGCTCTTCTGATCAACACATCATCAAAAGGCTCCCTCTGGCAATGGAAACCGAGGAACTCTACGCTGGCCGGAGTTGCTTCAATGTAGTTGATTATGTCACTCTGCTCAATCCGCACGAGATCTCCTCTTGATACCATTTGATCGAGATGGACTGTGCCAGCGAGCAGCTCTTCAACTCTGGTCGCATCTTCGGGAATCACGCGATATTCCAGCCTAGCAATCTGTGCCGGGCCAGTGTTGTCATAGATTTCTGGCGGTCCCCAAGTATAGTCGTCGTGTCTTTCAAAGACCATCACATCATCCGGGCGCCAATCGACCAACTCGAAGGGTCCGGTTCCATCTATATGATCCGCTGCCGGGGTTCCCCAACTATCCCCTTCCGCTTCAATGTTGCTCGCGTTTACAATTGAGCCATACCTGGCAGCCAGAATGTTCCATATGGCGTTGTTGGGTTCTTCCAGAACCAGCTGAAACGTATAGTCATCAACTGCTTCGATGCTCTCGACTTCTCCCAGGTCATCTGCAGTCGGAGAACCTTCCTCGGTCAGCCACCGCTCAAAAGTGGCTTCGACATCATGTGCAGTCAACTCGTGTCCCGAGTGGAATGTCACATCCTCGCGCAGGAAGAAGGTATACTCCAGACCCTCTGGTCCGACTTCCCAGTCTTCCGCCAGGAGCGGCACCAGATTGCCGTCTTCATCAAAAGCTACGAGAGAGTCACCCATGAGGGACCATGTGTTTGTGGCCTCAACGTGTGTGGTGTTATGAATATCGAGCGTTTCTACGCCAGTTCCTCTGGCCATGACTACCGTAGCATCTACATCATATTCCTCATCAGGTTCCGCTGGGTCTTCCGGGTCCTCTTCCACTTCAGGTGCACAGGCAGCAGCGAATGCACCCAGCGCAATTACTGCTATAGCGATCAGGACTGTTTTTCGATCGAGCGAACTAAACATCCAATACCCCCTCTGGATTGGCTCTATCTATTTCGACAGCCTAATCTTGCGGAGACTAGTTTATTGGATTCCTGTAAAGAACGTCAAGTTGAGTGTTTCCAGAAGATTTCTCCCGTACAATAGCTGGTACGGTGCATCTTCTGACGTTCAACTCGCCAAATCTTGTGTCTTGGTGTCTTGATGTAGCCGGATGCGTCTGTTACAGAAGCAGCTAGCCCTGTCCTTTACACTTTTACCCATGTGGCTGCCCGAGTGGCCAGAATTACCACAGATTCCTGATCAACAGGACTTGCTTCACTTACTCATTGAAACGGTGGCTCCAAAAGAGCTAGCACTGGCAGCTCTGGTGAACGCGCAGGCGGAGAAAGTCCGGGAAATGGTCATGAAGGGCATTGCCGCACCACTGAATGCAGATACTAGGAATACGATATGGCCGATAATCACATTTTACCACCTGCGTTCCCTGTCCCAGACTCTTCTCAAATGGTGCGCTCTCCGATGTTGATGTCTTCAATGTGGGCGTCAAGAAGGTCCTCATTGACCATGAGCCACTATCGCCCTGGCATGCCAACTGCCGAAAGGACGGTGGTTCGCCTTCAAATATGTGACGAGATCTCCCCATAAATATCATCTGTCATCTTGGAAGAAGTCCGCGAGAATCTTGTTGACAACCTTCTTGGGAATCCGCGATCTACCTTTTCCCCCACCCCACTGTTATCTCCGCGCCGAAAATCACATAGCCAATCTTCTTTCCCTTCCCAGAGAGCGGGTATGTACACTTAGTAAAAGACACGATAAACAGCTCCCTTCGAGAGACCACGGAATAGATGATACTTGAGACCATCGACTTTTAAGGTTGGAACAAAGGAACCGTACAATCGTGCTGTACCCCATCCAACCTGCGACACTTTCGGTGCAATCCAGTCCAACACTCGGCGAGCAGTTTTCGATGCAATCTCTCCATGCCGATCACAAATGTCATCGAAGAAGCTCGTATTTCCGTTGTTTCGAGCGCCTACGAGCACCTTTAGATTCGCCTTTTTGCGTCAGGCCTAAGACGGTTGGAACTAACGCCTTCTGATCCATGGCAGCGAGGTGCGTCACTGAATTCAGCGTAGTCCGGTTCTGTGTCTTTGTTGAGAAGAGCAATGACCTTCTGTTCAGGATCTTCTCCACTCGTTTCGCATGCAGATTCAAAGGACTGTCGTATGTCATTCCCATCCCAATAGCTCACGACGTGCAAGTCCCGTTCTATGGGCAGCCCCAGCGGACCACGGACTGATTCCAGCTCGGATAGTGAGAAGTTACCAAGCTCCGGATAGTGGCCTACCACGAAGCCGAAACAAATATTAGTTCCATCCCACTCGGCGATGGACTACACGGCCAGAATTATCGTGTGGCCAATTCAAGTAGCGTTGAACGCGCCCTGAGATGGTGACTCTCCTCATAAAGGCAAGGAAGCTGAGGAGTCGGTGATGCTACGGATACTCCCCCTACTCCCAACGAAAGAGCCAAGCGGCCAGGGCAACACCCACAATGAGGACGCCTCCCAACACAAGGATTTCACGGAGATGCTCACTCAGGCCGTGCCCAGACCATAACCCGCCGAAAAGTGTCACCACGTAGGTCAGGGGCACAAACCTTGCCACGTTACGGACCGTTTCGGGCATGACTTGCTGCGGAACCACGGCTCCCGAGAGGACGAGCATTGGATAAAGCAGGACATTTCCCACCACCATGGCGGCCCTGGAAGTGGGTATAATGCTCGCCAGGACGTAAGCGACACTCAGGAAGGCAGCCGCGCTCAGGAACACTCCGAGAGCGAGAGTCGGGAGGCTTCCGTGAAATCGCACTCCATAGCCGAACCTGCCCAGGAGAAAGACCACGGTGACCCCCAGCACCATCATGGCGAAGTTACCCAGTACGTCGCTGGCGATGTACGTCAGTGGCCTGAGGGGCGTCGCCCGAAAACGGCGGAGCACACCCGTCTCACGCCTGGTCGCAGTTTCTATCGGCACTCCCGCAATGCCGAGGATTCCGATGACCAGGGCAGCATAACCCGACAGGTTCACGTCCAGATGCCCTCGTCCCCCCAGCTCGGAAACCGGCTCATTGCCGAGGATGAAGCCCATCATGACGAGGAGCATGACCGGCATCAACAGAGTGAAGAACACCGCGATAGGCTCCCGCAGATAAAGCTTCACCTGAACAACAACGAGTTTCCCCAGCGCACGTGTCTGAAGCATCTAATCCCTCATCTCCCTGCCAGTCAGCGCCAGAAAGACGTCTTCCAGGCCGGGCTCCTCAGTCCGCAGTTGGCCAAATGAGACCTTACTGCTCTCCAAGGCCGAGATCACTCGGCCCAGAAACCCACTCCCTGATCCGTGGACCACCACGCGGCCGTTGCGCTGTTCGACGCGGGTGACGCCGGGAATGTCACTCAGGACCTCTGTGTCCATTCTCCCCTCGACAGCAAAAACCACGCGGGTTTCCGCCTTCAGAGCCGCAATCAGGTTGTCCGGCGTGTCCAGGGCCATAATCCTGCCGTGATCCATGATGGCGACGCGGTCGCAGAGGCGCTCGGCCTCTTCCATCGAGTGAGTGGTCAGAAATACGGTCTTGCCCCGCGCGCGGATGTCCTCAACCATTCCCCACATGGCCCGGCGCGACTGGGGATCGAGGCCGGTCGTGGGCTCATCCATAAACAGCAGATCCGGATCATTCACTAGGGCCAGAGCTATGAACAGCCTCTGTTTCTGACCACCCGACAAAGTGGCAAATGGTGAGTGTTTCTTGGCACTCAGGCCCAGTTGCTCTAGCAGCTTCTGCCATTCGAGGGGATTACTATAGAAGTGGGCAAACAGGTCCAGGGTCTCCCCAACCTTGATTCTGGGCGGCAAGGCATCCACCTGGAACTGGATGCCAATCCGTTCTGCCAGGGCGTAGTGATCGACACCAGGGCGCATACCGAGGACCCGCACCGTGCCCTGATCCGGCCTACGCAAGCCCTCGATGCATTCCACGGTTGTAGTCTTACCCGCGCCGTTAGGCCCAACCATTCCGAATATTTCACCGGCGCGGATGTCAAAGGAGATGTCATCGATGGCGGTCAGGTCGCCGTACCGCTTCACAAGACCGTCAACCTCGACCACTTTCTCACCCATTGATTTCACCTCTCTGCTTCGCCGCTCCTCCGCAGCTTCAAATCTGAGGTATGGCCAATGCTTCCTTCTATCTGCGCAGTCGTTCCTCCTGCCTCTTCACAACTGAGAGCCGTGTGGGTTCAAAGCCGCTGTCCCGTTCTATGGACAGCCCCAGCGGACCACGGACTGATTCGAGCTCGGATAGTGAGAAGTACCCCATCTCGGGATAGTGGCCTACAACGAACCCGAAGCACAGGTCCTCACCGTCGAATTCAATACAGTAGCAGGTCCCCTTGCTGTCCGGAGTAAAGAATTTTGCCTGGACTACCGGGTCGTCATCGTCCTCTGTGGAGTAAAGGGGTGGTAGCTTTTTCCGGAGTGCCTTCGTTAGCAATTTCACTCTTACCACCTCCTGTCCAATAGAAATTTCACCTTTGCTAGTTCGGCTACATTGAGTAGAACGCCCCGAAATAGAATTAGCCCTCCGGCACTCTTACCGGAGAGCTATGTGTTCCGTCTCACTCTGGACGCCCACTTCATCTATTCAAACTCTTCGGATATATGACTGGGCCTTGATTGTCCAGAGCTAAACTCGTAAGTACTGTACCAATACGCTCCTCCAGTTGAATCCTGACGGTGTAACGCACTTTCCGCACCCTAATTTTCGCTGCCGCAGAATAAATTGATCGCTGATTTTCCAGGTATTTCCTAGCTTTTCTCCTCCGTTTGTGCTATGGTCAGCTCGACGGGAGGAGGCGAGGCTTTTGACCACCGTATTGTTTGATGGTCCCGCACCAGTGATCAATGCTCTGTGTGAGCAATTGGGAGTGCGCCGGATCCTGGATAAGGCACTGAGATGGGACAAACAACAATGCTTGTTGTCCCCGGGCCAGAGGATCGTGGCGCTGTTGATCAATGTGCTTCTGAGTCGGCAACCGCTGTACCGGGTGCAGGACATGTTCTACCGGATGGATGCGGAGAAGCTCTTCGGTCGCGGCATAGATTGGCGATGCCTCAATGATGATGCTCTCGCCCGTTCTCTGGACAAGCTGTCTGAGGCGGATCCGGAGAAGGTGTATCAGGCCCTGGTGCTGGAGGTCTTGAACACCGAGGGCGTAACCGTGGATGCTCTTCATGCCGATACCACGTCGGTGTCGGTGCACGGGGAGTACGACCTCGATGATGATGAGACTGCCCTGAATGTGACTTTCGGTTTTAGCAAGGACAAGCGCCCAGATCTGAAACAGTTCATGTACGGACTGGGTGTCACCAAAGATGGGGTTCCGGTCATCGGTGAGGTCCTGGATGGCAACAAGGCGGACGTCAAATGGAACGAGGATCTTCTCAAGAGTCTTCCCGAGTACCTGCGGGTGGAGGGTGAGCGCCCGGTGTATGTGGCCGATTCCAGTCTGATCTCCAAGAACAACCTCAAGATACTTGAAGAATATCATTTCATCTCCCGTTTTCCCCGGCGTTTCGAGTTGGAGAAGCAGTTGGTATCCCGCGCCTGGGCGGAGGGAGAGTGGGATCCCCTGGGGGCCCTGAGCGATACTCCAGATGCCGCACAGTATCAGGTTTGCTCTTTTGACGAGAGGCTTTACGGCCATACATATCACTTCGTGGTGGTGCACTCCTCCAAGTTGGATGGGAGAAAGACGAAGGGTCTGGAGCGTCGACTGGATGATACAGAGGATGAGCTGGGCAAAGCGCTGGAGAAGTTCGAAAAACGACGATTTGCCTGTGCACCCGATGCACACGAGGCCTGGGAGGAGTTCGTCAAAGAGCATGGCGATCCTCACTTCATCCTCGATTATCAGGTAAAGAGGGAACAACGCAGAAAGAAGCGGGACCGCCCGGGCAGACCTCCGAGGGACTATGTGCCTGAGTACGAGGAGATCTTCCGTGTGCAAACTGAGATGAGGCGGGATTCGGACCGGATCAGAACCGAGATGGAAAAGGCCAGCTGTTTCGTTCTGATAAGCCGCATGCCCGATGACGAGGAGATAACCGATGAGTACATCCTCAGAACCTACAAAGAGCAAACGGTGGTGGAGCGACACTTCACCTTCATCAAAGATCCCAAGATAGTGGGCCCGGTGTACATGAAAAAGCCCCAGCGGGTGGAGGCTCTGGCCTATGTATTTCTCATGGCACTTCTGGTGTTCAGCATCCTGCAGCGCCGGGTGCGGCGAGCAATGCAGCACGAAGAGGAGCCGCTGATACTGCATGGGAACGTGAAAAGCTTCAATCCCACCGGGCAGCGCATCCTGCAGCTTCTCAAGCACATGATGGTGATCAAAATGCCGGATGGAAGCAGGCAACTGCCTGACAACATACCAGTTCCCGAAAGATTACTGCGATTGCTGGGCCTGCCGGGCCATGTCTTCACGCGCATTCCGGATACCTGATGGTGTGAATTGACAACTCAATAATTGCTGAGAGGAAACCACAGAGGGTGCGAAAAGGGCGATCCAAGAATCATTTCTCCGGTATCCCTCGCCGATCGACCGGGTTGGATATTGTCGTACATTGTGATATCAATGAGAGTGCAATGACATACCTAAGATCCTTCATCGCGTCGAAGAAACAGCTTCTGATACTGACGGGAACAGTTTGTCTACATATAACGGCAATGATCATGATGCGACAGCTGGTCCCCCTG
>PWGR01000169.1 GCA_003554565.1 Clostridia bacterium | reverse complement strand
GACCAGCTTCTGTATTTCCGCCACAGTCCTCCCCGCGACAATCAGGTCCCCGGGTGACCTGGTGTCTATTCCGTAGGGACAGGGGTGGCGGTAGGGAGGCGAGCTTATGCGCAGGTGAATCTCCCGTGCACCCGCTTCTTTGAGCAGCTCCACCAGTGCCCGCGATGTGGTACCCCGTACGATTGAATCGTCCACCAGAACGACCCGGGCATCACGCACCACCTTGTGCAGCGGATTAAACTTCAGGTTCACACCCAGCTGCCTCAGTCTGTCTTCTGGTTGAATGAACGTCCGGCCGATGTAGCGATTGCGGACCAGACCCATCTCGTACGGGATGTCGGCCGCCTCGGCATAACCTGTGGCGGCGGAGATGCTGGAATCCGGAACCCCGGATGCCACATCAGCAACCACCGGATGATCCTCGGCCAGATACTCGCCCAGTCGCTTGCGAACCTGGTGCACATTGCTTCCTGCGAGGTTGCTGTCCGGGCGTGCGAAATAGATATACTCAAAGACACAGGGGGCGGGCCGGACTTCTTCCCGGCTGATCCGCCGGCTATGTATGCCGCTGTGGTCGATACGAACGAACTCACCCGGCTGCACATCCCGCACAAATTCCGCGCCGGCAGTATCCAGGGCACAGGTTTCTGACGCGATAATCAATCCATCACCCACGCGACCCAGGCACAGGGGGCGGATGCCGTGCGGGTCACGCGCCGCATACATTGCTTCCGGCGTCAGCATGACCAGCGAGTACGCGCCCCTGACGCGGCGCAGGGCGGCCAGCAGTCCCTCCTCAATATCTACCTCTCCGTCGCGCGCGGTCAGGTGCGCCAAGACCTCGGTGTCCGAGGTGGTCTGAAAAATGCTGCCGCTGTGCTCCAGCTCGCGCCGCAGGTGGGCTGCGTTTATCAGGTTCCCGTTGTGCGCCAGTCCAAGCGATCGGGATTTGAGGCGCACGACCAGTGGTTGAGCATTGAGAAGGGAGTTGCTGCCGGCGGTCCCATAGCGGACGTGGCCTATAGCTGATCTCCCCTGGAGGCGATCGATATCTTCCCCGGAGAACACCTCCGATACCAGACCCATCCCACGATACAGCGACAGCGGCTCACCTGCACCGGGAGAAACAGCGATCCCGGCCGACTCCTGCCCCCGGTGCTGCAGGGCATACAGGGCATAGTAGATAAGAACACTGGCATCTGGGTGGTTCCAGACCCCACAGACCCCACATTCCTCGCGCAATTTACTGCTCATAAAGCAAGCGCCTCCTCTCGAACATCAACCGCCACCGTACACAGTCACAGTACCGCCCCCAGGAGAGTGTCAGGAGCGGGACCGGCAACACCCGCCGCAGGCGTACACCTCAGTTATCAACGTAGCATGCCCGACCTCGTGTGCAATCTCCCGGCCGCGGCTCGTAAACATTCAGTCCTCCCAGGCCACGCGGCGGTATACTTCCTGGTAGGCCTCCTCGACCTCACCCATGTCGTGGCGAAAACGGTCCTTGTCCAGCTTGTCACGGCTGGAGATATCCCACAGACGGCAGGTATCGGGGGTGATCTCATCACCGAGGACGAGAGCGCCATCCGCTGCGCGCCCATACTCCAGTTTGAAGTCTATCAACTCCAGATCTCGATCGAGGAAGTACTCCCGGAGCATGGCATTTATGCGCCAGGAATCCTCTTCCAAACGGACAATTTCGTCATCAGAGCAGAGATCCAGTGCACGAATGTGATATCGATTGAGCCAGGGATCACCTAGCTCGTCCGACTTGAAGTAAAACTCCAGGATGGGCCGTTCCAGGGAATCACCCTCGTCAAAGCCAAGTCTCCGGGCCAGGCTCCCCGCTGCCAGGTTTCTGATTACCACCTCGACCGGCAGCATGTCCAGGGGCCGCACGAGCTGGAAGCGATCCTCCATCTGCTCCAGAAAGTGCGTGTTGATCCCGCACTGATTCAGGTACCGCATGATCGCAGCCGAGATGTGGGAGTTGTACATGCCCTTGCTGGAAATACTGCCCTTCTTCTTGCCATCAAAGGCTGTGGCATCGTCCATGAACTCCATCAACATGACACTTTCCTCTGTGGTCCGGTACACGAGCTTGGCCTTGCCTTTGTGTATGATCTCGCCCTTTATCTCATTGATCGGTTTTCCGACCAGATCAACAATTTCGGGGGTCCGCTCCGGGGATCCAATCCCATCAGTCATTTCTATATCAACCCCAATCTCTCAAATACCTGATCAACATGCTGTAGATGGCTGCCCAGCGCGAAGCACTCTTGCAGCTTTTCCGGACTCAAGTAGGCAGTGGCGCGCTCATCGTCTCTGATGAGTGCAGCGAACGATTCACTCTCCCGCCACGATCGCATCGCACAGTCCTGCACCACCTCGTAGGCGTTTTCCCTGCTCATTCCCGCAGCCACAAGCGCCAGCAGCACCTTCTGCGAGAAGATCAGCCCCCCTGTCATGTGCAGATTCTGCATCATCCGTTCGGGATAAACCTCGAGGTCGTCCATGACCATCGTGAATCGCACGAGCATGTAATGCAGGAGTATGGTGGAATCAGGAAGAATCACGCGCTCCACCGACGAGTGGGAGATATCCCGCTCGTGCCACAGGGCGATGTTCTCCACGGCAACCTGTGCATTACTCCGGAGAAGACGGGCCAACCCCGTGATTCGCTCAGTGACGATGGGGTTTCTCTTGTGCGGCATGGCCGAGGATCCTTTCTGCCCGGAGCTGAAAGGCTCCTCCAGCTCGCGGACCTCGGTCCGCTGCAGGTGCCTGATCTCTGTGGCATACTTCTCCAGCAGGGCACCGATGAGGCTGATCTGTGTCAGGAACGCAGCATGCCTGTCCCTGCCGAGGATCTGCGAGCTGATCGGCGCGCGACTGAGACCGAGCTCCTCGCAGACCATGTCTTCCACGTGCGGTGGTACCTGGGCATATGTTCCCGTCGCCCCGGAAATCTTGCCAAAGGAGACTTCCCGAACGGCATCCTCCAGCCGGACCCGGGCCCGGTCGAGTTCCTCGTACCAGATAGCAAGCTTGAGGCCGAGGGTCACCGGTTCAGCATGCACCCCGTGCGTACGACCTATCATCGGTGTTTTGCGGTGTCTTTTGGCCTGTTCTCCGATGACTCGCACCAGGTCCTGCACATCATCGATGAGCATCTCCCCGGCCTGCTTCAGCTGAAGTGCCAGTGCTGTGTCCAGTACGTCTGAAGAGGTAAGCCCGTAATGTATGAAACGGGAGGCGTCGGCGTCTGTCTGTTCGGCCAGGGAAGTGGTAAAGGCGATAACATCGTGCCTGACCTCCGATTCAATCTCCTGGATCCGGCTCACGTCCACACAGGTATTTGCTTCTACTTCCTTTACCGCAGATTCGGGCACCTTCCCGACGGCAGACCATGCCCGCATCGCGGCGATCTCGACCTGTCTCCAACACTCGAACTTATTTTCATCCGACCACACCTGCCCGATTTCGGGGCGAGTGTATCTGGGGATCATCAATACTCACCCATGCCATTTTCCTGCAGCCGCGCGTTCTTCTGCCGGACCACAGACGCCTGCTTCTCCCCATATTCCCGCAGATGGTCGCGCAAACCCTCATCACTGGCAGCCATGATGCGGGCAGCCATAAGGGCTCCATTCTTGGCCCCATTTACGCCCACAGTTGCCACAGGCACACCGGGAGGCATCTGGGCAATAGACAGCAGCGCATCCATTCCGTCAAAGGCCCAGGCCTTGAGGGGAACGCCGATAACCGGCAGCTCAGTGTATGCAGCCCCCACTCCCGGCAGGGCAGCAGAGGCTCCCGCACCGGCGATTATGACCTCGACACCGCGATCTCGCGCTTCCCTCGCCCAATCGGCGGTATCATCCGGAGTCCGGTGCGCCGAGGATATTGTGACCTCATATGATATCTGCAGTTCGTCCAGCATCTCCGTGGCGTCTTTCATTACCGGTATATCGGAATCGCTACCCATGATGATGCCTACCTTTGACATCGCTTCCACCCTTTCGTCAGCCCCAATGACAAAACCGAATATTAACCTCAATTCCAGTCTAAATATTCGATGTCGAACAGTCAATTCCGAATCATGCTGCAGAATCAGTGAGGTAGCCTGCAGAGCGGTACCTGACCCATCCTTCGCTGCGCATCTGTTACTGTCCGGCTCAGAGGGAGATCAGACCTCTCTTGATGGCATACTTGGTCAAGTCCACGCGGTCGTGCAGGTCGAGCTTCTCCATGATATTCGCCCTGTGGGCCTGCACAGTTTTGACTGCTATGTGCAGCTCATCGGCAATCTCCTGATTGGTCAATCCCTCGGCCACCTGGACGAGTACCTCGACCTCCCGATTGGTCAGATTATCGCATGAAGGCACTCCCTCTTCCTCTGCCGCCGCATCAATTTCGGCCGCACGACCCTCGTCTCCCTCCACAACCAGACTATGCGCTATAGAGGGATGGAGAATGGTGTTGCCCTGCATGACTGCCTCGATGGCGGAGACCAGCTCCCGCGTCGCGGAGCGTTTTACCACGTATCCTGAGGCTCCCACGCGAAAGATTGGGTATACGTACTCCTCCTGATCGTGCATGGTCAGAATCAGTACCTTGGTATCGGGCGAGTTCTCCTTTATAACTTCTGTAGCTTCAATTCCGTTGAGCCCCGGCATGCTGATATCCATGAGTACGACATCCGGCTTCAGCTCCTCGACCGCATCCACCGCCTCCTGCCCATCGTCAGCCTCTCCCACCACCGATATGTGATCGTGATCGGCCAGAAGAGACTTGATCCCCTCTCGCAATATTGTATGGTCATCGACCAGCAGGACGCGGATGGTTTCTGAATCCATGATCATTCCTCCTTCCAGCTGAGCTGTGCCGGGTCGGCCTCCCCGTCGCGCCCGGGACGAGCTATCTCAACGCGAATCTCCGTTCCCTCATCGGGAGCAGAGATTATTTCACAGCTGCCGCCGAGCAGGTTCGCCCGTTCATGCATTCCAAACAACCCCAGCCCCCCCTCCTCCTTGGCCGAAGACGGGTCATCGGGGTCAAAACCCACCCCATCGTCCCTAACGCGCAGCATTACAGCCGACTTGCTCATCTTCATTTCGACCTCAACAGAGCCTGCCTCCGCGTGCTTCATAAGATTGGTGATAGCTTCCTGGAAAATTCGAAACAGGGCCGTCTCCGCATCTGGAGGCAGCCGGTCATTCTGCTCCACCTGGACATCAAAACGGGTGTCGATGCGATCGGCCTCCAGCTTATTCATGGCGTACCAGCGCATGGCGGGAACGAGCCCCAGGTCATCAAGTATGCTGGGGCGGAGATCGAAAATCAGCTTCCGGATCTCCTCCAGCGTAGTCTCAGTGAGGTCGCGAGTGCCGGAAAGGGTTTCCACTACCGACTCTACTTTCTCAACCGCAGACCCGGAAAGTTCGTCGAGGCTCTCAAGAGAGCTCATCGCCACCTCCAGGTTAATGATGAGCGTGGTCAGTGCCTGGCTGGTCTCATCATGCAGTTCCCGGGCAATCCGCTTTCGCTCGCGTTCGAGGGCATTCATGATTCGCGAGGCAGTGTACCTGCGACTCCGGTCGAGGTTGTCCAGAACCAGATTCAGGATACCCCCGACCCGTGACAGCTCGCGATCGAGGGTTATGACCGGGGCCCGGGCGCGGTAATCACCCTCCTGCAGCCGAGAGACAGTATCCATAAGCTGAAAGAGCGGCCGGAACAGGATCCGCAGCGACACGTAGTTGAGATAGGCCAGCCCACCGAGAATCACCACCCCAAATACGGCCAGCTCCTCCGCAGAAAACTGTGCAATGCGGCCCCGTCTGCCCAGCACCAGCGTCATCAGCAGCGGGGGCATCAGGGTAATCAGCGAGCCAACCAGAACCTTATAGATCATGGACCACCGCGCGTAGCGGTGGAGAAGCCGGGTCATCAAATTGCGCAAATGCCCTCACTCCCACTCGATCGTACCGGGGGGTTTGGAAGTGATGTCATACGCAACTCTATTTACCCCTCTGACTTCATTTACAATACGTCTCGCTGCCGTATCGAGGACGTCATCAGGAAGGCGGGCCCATTCGGCCGTCATCACGTCCTCGCTGGTAACCGCCCGGAGCATAACAGTTCGACCGTAAGTACGATCGTCTCCCATGACTCCCACGCTCCGAAGATCAGTAACCACGGCAAAGGACTGCCAGACATCGCGGTACAGGTCGGCAGCACGAATCTCTTCCTCAAAGATTGCATCAGCCCCCCGGGCAATGGCCAGCTTCTCCTCCGTCACCTCCCCGAGAATGCGCACCGCGAGGCCGGGACCCGGAAAGGGGTGACGCCAGAGAATATCCTCTGTCAGTCCCAGTTCTTCCCCCACTCTCCGCACCTCGTCCTTGAACAGGTCACGTAGTGGTTCAACCAGCTCAAGTTCCATTCTCTCGGGGAGGCCACCCACATTGTGATGGCTCTTTATCACCGCCGAGACACCTGTTCCACTTTCCACCACGTCCGGATAGATCGTCCCCTGTACCAGAAAACGCAGATCCCCCAGAACTCTCGCCTGTTCCTCAAAAACGGAAATAAACTCATGCCCGACCCGACGGCGCTTCTCCTCGGGATCAGTCACCCCGCGCAGCGCGGACAGGAATCGCTCTCTCGCATCCACGGATACCAGATTAATGTCCATATGCCCTGCGAACATCCCGCGTACCAGTTCTGGCTCGTCCCGACGATGCAGCCCGTGATCGACAAAGACGCAGGTCAGACGCTCACCGATGGCCCGGTGCACCAGAGCTGCCGCCACGGAGGAATCCACTCCACCGCTCAGGCCGCATATGGCCCGCCCGTCTCCGATTTGCCGCCGGATTTGCTCCACCGCCTCATCAACGAAAGACACCATGTTCCAATCCGCCGATAGGCCGCATATCCGGTGCAGCCAGTTCTGAAGTATTTCTCGTCCGTATGAGGTGTGACGAACTTCCGGGTGGAACTGCACGCCGTATATTCTTCTCTCAGGCCGGGCCATGGCCGCTACCGCGGACGATTCGCTGCCGGCCAGCCGGACAAAAGATTCGGGCACTTCCTCGACCACATCGCCGTGGCTGACCCACACCTCCATCTGCTCCGGCAGGCCACTGAAGAGGTCGGTGGGTTCATCAACCTGCAGGTTCACCCGCCCGTAACCACCACGTCTGCCCCTGTTCACACACCCGCATCCGCCGAAATGTGCCGCGATCAACTGGTGCCCGTAGCATATTCCAAGAATGGGAAGACCCAGCGAGAAGACGTCCGGGTCGGGACGGGGCGCACCGCCGGCGTACACATTGCCGGGGCCGCCGCTGAAGATCAGGGCCGAGGGTCCCCGTGAGCAAATCTCGTCAGCGGGCGAGTCCCCGGGCACAATTTCACTGTAAACGCCGCAGTCACGCACACGCCTGGCTATCAGATGAGTGTACTGACCGCCGAAATCAAGAACCAGTACTTTATCCGCGTCCA
Organism: Clostridia bacterium; assembly: GCA_003554565.1. Taxonomy (GTDB): domain Bacteria; phylum Bacillota; class Sulfobacillia; order SLMV01; family SLMV01; genus PWGR01. Next base: position 3,294 of record PWGR01000169.1, on the reverse strand, counting down.
TAGCCGTCAAGTTGTCTCCTCCCCCTCACTCTCGATGACTGCAACGAAAGGCAGGTCGCGATACCGCTCATCCAGATCGAGGCCGTAACCGACGAGAAACTCATCCGGCACCTGCCGCCCACAGTAGTCTATCTCGACCTCCACCTCGCGGCGGTCCGGTTTGTCCAAGAGCGCACACACGCGCAGGCTAGCTGGCCCACGCCCCGCCAGGTGCTGCTGGAGATACTGCAGGGTCAGCCCGGTATCGACGATATCCTCGACAATGATGACGTGCCTACCCTCAATGGAGGATCCCAGGTCGTGCAGGATGCGAACCACCCCGGATGATGTGGTGCTCGCCCCGTAGCTGGAGACTGCCATGAAGTCTAGAGCTGTGGGAAGGGGGATAGCCCGCACTATATCCGACAGAAAAGTCGCGGCTCCCTTCAAAATTCCAACCATCAGCAGCGGTTCCTCAATCCCAACCTCACCCTGATAGTCGGAGGAAATCCGCCCCGCCAGCTCCTCCACAACTGCGGCAATTTCTTCCCGACCGATGAGGCAACGCAGAGGCTCGCTCCTCCAGTAGTCGCGCATACTCCCGCCTCCTCCCCTACCTGATTGCGGTCCGTCATATGTTCTGCTCCTGCCCCCAGTCTGGTTGAGGGCCAAACTGGCGATGCTTGTCTCCTAATTCACCGCCACATATCTGCACCGACCAGATCTCCGGTGTTCATCTCCCGCCGTGTTTCTCGACGTACCGCCGGATGGTCTCTTCACAGACACCGTCCGCAGTGGCCACATAGTATGCACGTGTCCACAGGGAAGGCAGCTTCAGCAGATGAGGAAACTCCCCGCGCAGTTTGCGAGAAGAACGGCTCTTGAAGGCGTGGATGATCTGATACGGCGCCCTTCGCGGCGTCGCCTCCAGCAGCAGGCGCACATAATTCTCCCGGACGGTCAGGTGCAGGAGACGCCAGTCATTATCCGCCGCCACGCCGTCGATGATCTCGTGCAGTCGCTCCCCGACGCCATCAATCAACACTGGCTTGCCCCGCTTGGTGACCCACACCAGATGATATCTTATTCGGTGCACTGCATGTCTGTCGAAACGATGTTCTTTCATGTTGATAGTGTAGCACTGGCAACACTGCCGGACAAGTCTGAGCCGGACCACAAGAAAACTCTTCTGCAGACATTCGGGCTTCAAAATCACCACTATGACGAAGCCATCCGGTCCAGACGGTTGAGTTCCTCTGTCCTACCGACCACCACCAGCACCATGCCGGCTTCCAGGCAAAATTCCCCGCTCGGAGAAAGCACGGTCTCATCCTCATGCCGGATCAGCACCACCCGCGCGCTCACACCGAGTTCCTGAAAGTCGTGCAGGCATTTTCCGGACAGATCACTACCTTCGGAAACCACTATCTGCGTGATGGTCTCCCCGGGGGCATCACCGGACATCATGTCCGACATGAGTTGATATATGTAGGGATTGTGTGCACTTTTGGCCAGGATATCTCCCACAAGAATCTGCGGCGAAACCACTCGGCTGGCCCCTGCCAGGTAGAGACGCCTCCTGGCCTCCCTCCCCGAAGCCGAAGATATTACCGTCACATCAGACTCGATCTCGCGCGCCTCGAGGGTCAGGTAAACATTCCGAGTGTCATCGCTGAAGGTGGTTATCACACACCGCGCCCGATCGATACCGGCGCGGACGAGCGTCCCCTCTTCCAGGGCATCGCCCACAATGTAGAGCACTCCTTCTTCCTCCAGTCCGCGCAGACGCTCAAGTTCGAGATCTATGACCACTACTGGCCCCTTCATGCGCTTCAGGCTGTCGACGACCTCCTGGCCGAGCCGCCCGTAACCACACACTATGAAATGATCCCGCAGTGACTTCACTCTTCGTTCGATTCTTCCAGCACCTCCCCGGAGCATCAGATCCCATAGTACGTCAGCGGAAAGACTAACTCCCAGACCGAAGACCACAAGGATCCCCACCGGTACCACAAAAAGCGTGAGAATCCTCCCAGGTATTGTCGTCGGGTACATATCTCCATATCCAACCGTGGTCACACTGATTATTAGAAAATACAGTGCGTGGAACGGATCCATGTCCTCCACGACGGCGTAGCCCCAGGTCCCGAGTACCAGCAGGCCCACCGCCGCAATAATGAGCACTGTTTTTGTCGATACTCTCCGCAAGATCATCCCTCTCTCCATCGCATAGACTTCCACAACAGGCGTGCTATTCCTCCGCGGTGTTTACCTGTTTCAATAATGCGGATATTACCGGCGCCTCAGCAGCCGGGAATTCACCTCCCGCGGGCAAGGGGGATACAGCGACCGCACCCGGCGCGACCCTCCGATCTAATGCACCCCCTCGGGGCTCTCCTCACCTGCCCCACCCATGTCGTGGGAGAATTCACGACGGCGCACGTCGGAATGGTATTGTGTATATAGGAATCCATATCGCGCCGGCACACCGCGCACCCCGAGGAGGAGAGGCCATGCACAGGATAGAGCTCAGCATCGAGCGACTGCCACCGATGCGGGTGGCTACCGCGCTGGGCTACGGCCAGAGCCCGGAGAAAGAGGCCTGGAAGAAACTGCTGAGGTGGGGCCGGAAGCAGGGGCTGTTCCCCCGCCTGCAGGAACACCGGTTTCTCGGTTTCGACCATCCCGGACCCGGGGATGGAGATACGCATTACGGGTATGAGCAGTGGATGGCCGTGGATTGCGGGGCCACGGGATCGGATGACATCGAAATCAAGGAGTTTCCCAGAGGAACTTACGCGGTGACCCGCTGCCGGTTCAGTAATCTGGTGCGGACGTGGCAGGAATTCGTGGCCTAACTGACTGACCGTCGGTATATTAATAGTAGCATTGGCCCATCTCTGAGGCAATGCGTCTCACCAGACTGTCTGGCGCTCGTCGCCAAGCGCCAGAGGTAATCCGTGTGCTCATGTTCGGTCACGATAGGTCATATAGCAATGACCTCTTCGCGGGATGAGTCTTCAGATCGTGCCGGAGTTGCACGCGACCCGCCGCCGGGCCCCGACGGATTCACCGCCTCCCCCGGACGGTCGGCTCCCAAGGGAGTTTTCCGTCATCTGTGTGCATCCCTCGAACTCACTGGAAACATCCTCTCGAACATGTTCGGTCCTTCGGCGAGGCACATTCCCTCCGCCTGTAGAGTCGGAAGAGGCGGGCAGGACGCCTACCTCCGTCCGCTCACTCAAACGGAACGTACAGTTTTCCCGTATTCCGCTTTCCTCAACTGCAAGCATACGCTACGGCAAATCACGTAAG
>PWGR01000182.1 GCA_003554565.1 Clostridia bacterium | reverse complement strand
CAGGTCCAGGAGCTCCTCCCGCAGCAGTTCACCCTCCTGCAGAACACGCCCCACTTCTTCCCGTACATCGCGGTATTTCTTCTTCCCCTCAGTCAGTACAGCAACCATCAGCACCAGCGAGGCTCCCATCGCACCTGCCATCGCGGAAGCCGTACCTCCCCCGGGGGTGGGATCGTCCGATCCTATGCTTTGGAAAAAATCTTGCACACTCACTGAGCGAAAGGTGGTTCTCCCTCGATAATCAGACACAAATCATCCTCCTCACACCGAGCGCATAATGCACCCGTCTGCATATCTGTCGTAGACAAGAACTCCCCCGCGTATTACCTGCCGGACCAGTGGAGCACCGGGGCGGTAGATCAGGTGTACATGATCTGGGGCATCCAGGACGACCAGATCACCACACAATCCAGGGGCGATAGCACCACGATCGTCTCTGTTTAAGCTCTGTGCGGCATTCCGTGTTACTGCAACCATAACTTCAGCGGGAGTCATGGACATCTGGATCGCCGCCAGTGACATTATCAGCTTAATGTCAATTATTGGGCAGCTGCCGGGGTTGAAATCAGTACCGAGCGCAACATCCAGGCCTTCGTCAATCATCCATCTGGCACGTGCGTAGGGTTTCTGCAGCATGAATGCAGTCCCCGGCAGAAGAACTGGGGTGACCCCAGCTTCCCGCAAGCTCCTCAGCTCGTCCTCCGGGGCCGCAAGCAGGTGCTCTGCGGAAGCGCACCCGACATCGGCCGCCAGCTGCGTCCCTCCGGCTGCCTCCATCTCGTCCGCGTGTATACGTCCATCCAGCCCAGCCTCCCTGGCCGCCTCGAGCACAACACGGGACTGCTGCACAGTGAAGACACCTGGCTCACAGAACACGTCGACAAACTCTGCCAGACCCGACCCCGCCACCTCGTCGATCAACGGCAGCACAACATTTTCTATGTACCCATCAGGATCTCCCCTCCACTCGGGAGGCACGGCGTGCGCGCCGAGGAAGGTCGGCACCACCTCGACAGGGTGCTCCGAGTTGGCCCGGGAAATGACCCTCAACATCTTGATCTCATTCGCGCGGTCAAGACCGTAACCGCTCTTGACCTCGCAGGTCAGTACACCGCAGGACAGCATCACATCCAGGTGCCGGAGCAACTCGTCCAGCAGCTCTTCCTCCTCCGACGCGCGGGTCGCAGATACGGTCTCCAGAATGCCGCCGCCTTCAGTCAGAATCTCCTTGTAATCCGCCCCGCGCAGCCGCAGGGCAAATTCACGTGCGCGCCAGTCCCCGAACACCGCATGAGTGTGCGGATCGCAAAATGCGGGAACCACCGCCCGCCCGTCAACATCCAGTACGCGATCGCCGTCCGGAGGGCTGCCCTCGCCCACCTCGGTGACAGTGCCACCTTCAATTACCACGTATGCATTTCTGTAGGTCCGAGTATCCCAACCGCCGCCGGGACCGGGCGTGGTCAGCTCGCCTATACCGCAGACAACCAGATCACCTGTAAAAGCATCAGTCATCGGGGTCACTCCTCGCGGGCAATGCGGTATTCCAGGATCTGCTCGTCAGGATCGAAACCCGCCAAGCGAAGATAATAGCGAGCTGCTGCGATCAGGGCTTCTTCCGGCAGCAGACCGACTATCTCACTGCTTTCAACCGTTACCCCCCGCTGTTCCGCCTCGCGACGGACAAATTCAAATACACGGTGAATCGGAGTACTCCGGAAGTTGGTCAGATTCATGGAAACCTGCACACCCTCATCAACCTCCAGGCCGATCGCCTTGACATTGGCAAAACCCCCACTGGATCCGCGAACAGCCCGGGCAATCACGTTGGCAACCCCCACATCCTCAGTATTGAGGTAGATGTTGTAGGCCACCAGTGGCTGCCTCGCCCCAACCACCGTTGCACCGGCCGATGGCATCTCTGCCGGACCGAAATCTGGTCTGCGCTCTGGTTGGTCTATCTCCTCCTTGAGGGTCTCGTATTCGCCCCGACGAATATTCTCAAGCTTCCGTCTCCCGGGTTTCCTCGCCGCTTTTTCGTACAGGTAAACCGGAATGCCCAGCTCGTCAGCGAATCTCTCACCCAGTTCCTCCGCCAGCGCCACACATTCTTTCATCGTCACATCGCGCACGGGAACCAGCGGGACGACGTCGGTTGCCCCAATCCGGGGGTGGCTGCCGGTGTGCTCGTCCATGTCAATCAGCTCCGCCGCCCGCTTTCCGGCCGCAAGACAGGCTTCAGTAACCGGTCCCGGTTCTCCAACCACAGTGACGACCAGACGGTTATGATCACCGTCCGCATGGGCGTCCAGGAGGTGGCAGCCATCTACAGCACGAAAAACCTCCAGAATCTTCTCGACCGTCTCTTGATTCCGTCCCTCACTGAAATTGGGCACTGCTTCGATGAGCCTCACTTTAAAACCCCCTCTCGAGAAATCCGACCCGCACCCGGCGGGCAAACTCCACCACATGCAGCGTCAATCCATATGCTTCCTCTGAAGGATACAGTATATAAAGAGAATCTCCAAGCGACCTGGCTGCAGGGCCGCCGCGCTGCTCCCGTAACCAGGGAACGCGCACAGTCTCCCTCGTCTGTCCATCAGGAGACACCCAGTAGAATACCCATTCGGAACTGAAGCCAGTAATGGCTACGCCGGCGCGCGGCAGAGGGCGCCGCTCGGCCAGCCAGAGGTCTCCGCGCGGTGCGAATCCAACCAGTTCAGGTCTGACCGGCTGGACACCCTCCCACGAAAAGGATCTCTCTTCATGCAGGCATTCGACCCGCCATCGCACTGGTCCTCCATCATTTCTGAGTACGGCCGCAGGACAGGCGTCGAGTACGGGGCGCTCAACCTCAACGCGTTCGGGCGCAAACTCTTCCCAACCATGGTCCCCCTCTTCAGTGACAGCCCCATAAATCCAGGTGGCCGCAGCCGTCAACTCCTCCAGCGAGTCCTCAGGTCGCCACTTCAGGGCAACACGGTAGATGTACGCATCACTGACGATGTCCGCCGACAGGAAAAGGTGATCGTCGCCTGCAGCATCCATCCGACGAAGATCCGTCAGTGCATCATCGGGGGGTAAAACCCGGGGGGCCACATCTTCAGCGGCAGCAAGAGCGGTGGAGAGCGCGTCCGTCAGATTCATGGTTTCATACGGACGGGGACGCGCACCTGCCCGTATGTCATCTATACTGTATCGTACGATGGTGTCCTCCTCAGCACAATACAGAAAAAACCACCGGCCGAGAGCAACAGGGTGGGATGGGAGTGTGTCTGTCGCCTTTACCTCGCTCACTGAACCCTCCGGGGAGACGGAGGTAATGGTGCCGCTGGCAGCATCGGTGATGTATGCCCAGCCCCCGTCATCTACCTCCAGGCCAAATCCAACCCCAATAGCCGGATCCTCTTCCATGGTGCCCGACCAGAGTACCCTCTCCGAACGCTTTACATCTACTGAGATATCAACGAACACAAGCGCTGCAACGAGGAGGATCGCAAGCAGTACGGCCCGGTGCAATCGCAGATAGTAAAATGACATCCTGTGCGACCCTCCTCCAATCGTATCTGTTCAGGCCCTGTCACCCCGCATCGGGATCCGGACCCCACGCTCCCTGGCCACGCGCAGTGCATCTTCATAGCCCGCATCCGCGTGCCGGGCCACGCCGGTGCCGGGATCCGTGGTGAGCACCCGCAGCAGGCGCTGTGAGGCTTCCTCTGAACCGTCGGCTACAACCACCATTCCCGCGTGAAGAGAATAACCGATTCCCACGCCGCCTCCATGATGGACCGAAACCCAGCTCGCACCGGCCGCGGTATTGAGGAGCGCATTGAGAATCGGCCAGTCGGCAATGGCGTCACTGCCGTCCCTCATCCCCTCGGTCTCCCGGTTGGGAGATGCCACCGAACCGGCATCCAGGTGGTCCCGACCGATGACTATGGGACCTTTGAGCTCACCCCTGCTTACGAGATCGTTAAATATCAAACCCATCCGGTCCCGTTCACCGTAGCCCAGCCAGCAGATGCGCGAGGGTAAGCCCTGCAGCGGGATTTTTTGCTGCGCCATCCGAATCCATCGTCGAAGGTTCTCATCATCGGGAAAGGTCTCAATAACCGCCTGGTCCGTACGAAGAATATCTTCAGGGTCGCCGGACAGCGCCGCCCACCGGAATGGTCCCTTCCCCTCGCAGAACATGGGACGGATGAATGCCGGGACAAATCCCGGGTATTCCCTCGCACGATCGAAGCCGGCTTTTTCCGCCTGTGCCCGGAGGTTGTTGCCGTAATCAAAGACAACAGCACCTGCGTCCAGCATATCCACCATGGCCTCGCAGTGGCGCGCCATGCTCTGCATTGACCGATGCACGTATTCGTCGGGATTTTTGCCCCGGAGCCGCTCGGCTTCTGCCACACTGACTCCCTCAGGTACGTATCCTCCCAGCGCATCGTGCGCCGACGTCTGGTCCGTCACAACATCGGGGATCCAACCATTTTCTACCATCCGGGAATGGGTCTCGGCCGCATTCGCGTGCACAGCAATAGAGACCGCCTCACCCGCATCTCTGGCCTGCTGCGCCTCGGACCAGGCCTCTTCAATGTCATCAACTCTACGGTCCACGTATCCGGTGCGGAGGCGTCGCTCGATACGGCGCTCATCCACCTCGACAATGATACCCACACCCTCGTTCATGGTGATCGCCAGCGGCTGCGCCCCTCCCATGCCTCCCAGACCGGCCGTAAGGATTATGCGCCCGCGCAGGCTTTCATTGAACTTCTGTCTCGCCATCTCGGCCAACGTCTCGTAGGTCCCCTGTAGAATTCCCTGCGAACCGATGTAGATCCATGAACCCGCCGTCATCTGCCCAAACATGGTCAGGCCCTCGGCCTCATACTGCCAGAAATGATCCCAGTCGGCCCAAGCCGGCACCAACATGGAGTTGGAGATGAGCACCCGGGGCGCCCTGTCGTGGGTGCGGAAAACCCCGACGGGCTTGCCGGACTGTATCAAGAGCGTCTCATCACCCTCAAGATCGCGGAGACAGGAAACAATGGCATCGAAGGATTCCCAGCTTCGGGCCGCCTTCCCGGTACCACCGTATACTATTAGCTCCTCGGGCTTCTCGGCCACGTCCGGATCCAAATTGTTCATAAGCATGCGCAGGGCCGCCTCCTGTTCCCAGCCCTTGCATGACATCGCAGAGCCACGCGGCGCTCTTACCTCTCGATCACTCATGATCATGCCTCCTTATGAGCATATGCCCCCCAGAAGTGCTTCATGTCGTCGTATCTGGTCCATCCGCCTCGCCCTTGCCTCCTTCCTCAACCGCATTCAGAATTTCCCCGCGCAGCAGCGCATCCCCGAGTTCCTGCACCTCTTCCGACAATGTGCGGTCGTCCTCAAGGTGGCTGACCATTTGCCTGATCCAGCTGTGTGCGGGCCGCGTACCCCGGCCGAGTGACGCGTTGGGCATATCCACCCTGCGCAGATCAACTCCCTGCGCAGCAGAAATTGCCTCCACGGCCAATACTCTACTGAGATTCTTCACAGCGGCTCGCGCCTGCCTGGCCGAGGTCGTCCCCATGCTGACATGATCTTCCTGTCCGGCCGATGATGGAATGGAGTCAGCACTGGCCGGCGAGGCCAACAGCTTATTCTCCGCCACGAGACTGGCCGCCGTATACTGGGTGATCATAAGTCCGGAGTTCAACCCGCCCCGTTCCGTCAAGAACGGGGGGAGGCCTGCACTGTACGCGGGATTGAGCAGACGTTCGGTCCGCCTCTCACTGATGCTGCCCACTTCAGAGACGGCAAGCGAAAGATGATCGAGGACAAGCGCAACGGGTTCTCCATGGAAATTGCCGCCTGAAAGTACATCCCCTTCAGCTGGAAACACGAGGGGATTGTCGGTCACCGCACCAATCTCCCGCTTCAGGACAGTGGAGATGTACTTCAGCGCATCGCGGACCGCACCGTGGACCTGCGCCATACATCTGACTGAGTAGCCATCCTGCACACGAATCTCACCCTGTCTCGTAATGAAATCACTTCCCGCAGTCAGTAGACGGATATTCTGCGCAGATCGAGCATGACCAGGGTGGGGTCTCAGGCTCGCAATCCGTTCATCAAATGCATCTATTATTCCTCGCAGGGCCTCAAGAGACAGTGAACCTATCACATCGGCACTTTTGCTCAACACCTCGGCGTCGCGCAGGGCCAGCACCCCCAGAGCGGTCATGACCTGGGTCCCGTTGATGAGAGCCAGGCCCTCGCGAGCCTCCAGTTTCAGTGGGGATAGGCCGGCCATCTGAAGTGCCTCGGCAGCCGGATACCGATCACCATCATAAACGGCCTCACCCTCTCCCGTTAGAACCAGGGCCATGTGGGCGAGAGGAGCAAGATCACCGCTGGCCCCAAGCGACCCCTGCTCGGGCATGACCGGAGTAATCTGACGGTTCAAAAGATCCAACAGCCGGTCAACTATCTCGGGGCGGATGCCCGAATGCCCGCGTGACAGCGCCAGCGCACGGAGAAATATGGTTGCCCGCACCACCTCTTCCGGAAGGGGATCACCCACACCGACGGCGTGACTGCGGATCAGATTCTGCTGCAGCTGGCGCGTTTCCGGGCCCGAGATGCGGGTCTCGCTGAATTTTCCAAATCCCGTGGTGACTCCGTAAACTACCTCTCGGTTCTGGACCACCTCATCGATGAACTGGCGCCCTTGGCTCATCCTGCGGCGGGCCCGTTCACTGAGCATGACTTCACACCCAGACCTGGCTACTGCAACAACATCATCCAACTCTGTGTTTTCATCTTCAAGTACGATGGGCTGCACCTCTTGCTCCTTTCATCGGCGTTGATCTATCTTTCGGGCAACAGGTTTCGCGGGTAGGATGTCAGAGAACGGCAACCGTCCTGTGTTACCACAACATCGTCCTCGATACGCACCCCACCCTCACCTGGCAGATAAATCCCCGGCTCCACAGTGAAGGTAGTACCGGGGGTAAGGATTGTCGTGTCTCCAGACACCATGTAGGGGGGCTCGTGTATTTCCAGCCCCAGACCGTGTCCGGTGCGGTGCGTGAAGTAATCCCCGTAGCCGGCATCATCGATGTACTGGCGACAGAGCGCATCCACATCTTCTGCGGCCATCCCGGGGACAATGCCCTCACGGGCCCTTGCCTGGGCCCGGTGCACCACCTCGTACGCTTCCCGCAGGCGGCCCGACACCTGCCCCACGCAGAAGGTTCGGGTAAGGTCAGAATGATAACCGCCATACTCCGCACAGACATCGAACCACACCAGGTCCCCCTCCTGCAAAGTGCGGCTGGATGGTCCGGCGTGTGGTAGAGCAGACCTATCGCCCGAGGCGACTGCTCCTGTGTAAACCAGGCCGCTGTCGAGTTCGGCCAGGTGCATCTTTATTTTCTGAGCCAGATCAGCCTCCGTGATGCCCGGACCAATTTCTCCCTCCACCAGGGAGAACACCTCCTCGACTATTCCCACTGCTTTTTCCATCGCCTCAAGTTCTGAAGAATCCTTTACGCCTCGCAGCTGACCCATAATATCGGTGATGTCGCGGTATTTCATGTCAGCTGCTGCACTTGATAAGACGTCTCTTTCCAGCATGCGCATTCCAGTAAACTCGCAACCCACCGGGCCGGTCAGCTCCCGCATTGTCATTAGCTTGCGCATGGATTCAACCGGCGACTCGCCATCCCGGTAGGTGAATATGTCCTCAATCCCGCACATCTCGGCCAGACCACCGGCCTCCAACATCGGGGCCACCAGGGCAGGAGAGCCTTCAACCGGTACAACCAGCATGGTAACCCGTTCACTCACACTCATGGGATGACCGGTCAGATACCGGAAATTGGCCCCGGGCACAATGACGGCAAAGCCGAGCCGCGCCTCTCCTATTTCATCCTGCAACCTCTGCACTCTCTTCAGAAACACACTCACACCTCTTTCCTTTGCTGCGCAGTCTCGCCGCCCCCGAGGAAATACATGGAAGTATTGCCCCAGACAGGTACCGCCTCAAGTGTATACTGCAGTTTACTTCTCGCCTGCAGGGATGTATCCCTGTCTCCCAGAGCCATAGACGCAAACCGGGGATGGCATCTGCCCACTAACCCCGGACAGCGCAGTGCTCCGGACAGCTGCCCGCAGGTATCGCGGGCCAATCAGTACACGGATGTACGGTTTGTGGGTGTTGCTGCATGCTAAATCCATATTTACCCATGTCATCTGCCGCGGACATCAAATCGCTCACACTGATGTGTCAGTACATGAGGAGATCAGGGTGAGCACCATGCTTTCAGAACACACCTCAAGTCCATTCAATACCACAAACGAGACGGTGATACTCCTGCCCCTGACCCCAGTATGCGCAATGATTAGCCGGCAAAAACTACCGCTGAAACTAAAACGCAACCTGATGCAGAATGACCAGGCATGGGCTGGTTCACGCCGGCAAACGAGAGCGATCCACGGTCGATCACATCATCTGCAAGCAGTTGATTGCCAAGCTGCAATCGCTGAATGTCAGAAAACCCGCGGCGCGTCATGCTGCAGATCCATTAATTCCTATTATGATGAGCAACACCATCGTCAACGTCCAGTCAGCGACACAGGTAACCGGCATCGACGGTAACTGTTGAACCGGTTATTGCTCCGGCCTCCTCAGAAACGAGAAATGCTACCGTTCCAGCAATCTCCTCTGTCCTGGTCACCCGTCCCAGTGGAGATCTTTCCAGATCACGAACGTCTCCGGGATCATCGGAATCAAAGATGTTATCCGCCCATGCTAACATGAGAGCACAGCATCTCATTCCCCTGTCGGCAAATTCAGAAGCAACAGCACGCGTCAACGACAGAGCTGCGCCATTGGCAACGGCTCCTCGCCCTCCCCTCCACGTTCAGCAAGTGTGGAGAGTATGTTGATTATCACGCCCTGACCAGCCTCTATCATCCCGGGCAAAACGCACCTCGTCGGCAGATAGTAACCGATTTCTGATCAACCTGGAAGCTCCATTCATCAACAGTGATATCGAGAAACGGTCTGAGCAGGGCGTAGGCTGCATTGTTGACGAGGCAGGTCACCGGACCCAGAGCCTCTACTATCTAACGGTGCATGTCCGTTGCGTCTCCCGGTGCAGCGGTATCTCCCCGCACCAGGACAGCCCTGCCGCCTCGATTTTCGATATCGGCCACCACCCGGCGGGCCCTGCCCAGATCCTTTCGGCAGTTGATGGCAACACAGGCTCCCTGGGTCGCCAGCCTATGGGCTACAACGCGGCCGATACCGTAACTAGAGCCGGTCACCCATACCACCTTGCCTTTGGGCACGATACCATCTCCAGCTGCAGCAGGCCATCGCCGAGTGGGCCGACAGACCGCCAGCGATGGCCTGCTACGGAAGCTATGGCTTCGCGGATGGAATCGCCCCTTCCTGCCCCACCCACCCCGCGCCACACAGACTACCGTCCATTACCGCTACCGGGATTTTATGATCATAACATCTCTTGATTCTTGACAATACGAACTGCGCATGGGAATATTTGAATGAGATCTCAGTCAGTGGGGCGATGACATGAGCTGCGGAACCTTACGGGGCGACATTGAAGTACCGAAACCCGAATCCGGTAGCAGTCTCACCGGGTGACGTCAACCGGGGGTGACAGTGTGAGCGATAAGAAGGAACGAATCAGAATCGCTGCCATCGAGCTATTTGCGTGCCGGGGATTTCACAGGTCCACAACCGACGAGATCGCGGCCGCGGCAGACGTGGCGGTCGGCACCATCTACAATTACTTTCGCAGCAAACAGGATATCCTTGACCACATCTTCCTCACGGAGCACGCCAAGAGGCAGGCAGTATACGAAAGGATGCAGCGCAGTCAGCTGAACCCGGTGCATAAGCTGCGCACCATCATTGCAGAACATTTCGACGAGGTCAGAAAGAACCCCGATCTGGTGATGGTAATACTGCGCGAGGGCCATAACGTAGGGCCGCAGGTCAGGGAAAAAGAAGGACTCAGGAGGTTCCTCTCAGCGATTATCAGAGAGGGAACTGAGAGCGGAAAAATCAGGCCCGTGGATGAAGAAATCTGTGCAACGATGATGTTCGGTGCAGTTCGAGGGATCATGAGGGATTTCTCCGAGCGACAGGAAAAGGGAGATTGCCAACCGGAGATCTTCAATCGTGCGCTTGAGCAAATGATGGATCTTGTGCATCATGGGCTGGCCGGCGAAAAATGAGCATGCGCCGAAGGTCCCGCTAGATATTTGTCCTCGTATATTTCTTTTCATGACCACAACGCAAGCAGGTACTGGATTCGGTCATGCAAGAGAAACTGAGACCAAGATTCTCCTCCTACTGCAGGCCGTAAACATCGGTGCCCCACCTGCGAAAGCAATGGCGCGGGACACCAACCACCAGTCCTACGACGCTCCTTGAGCAGCCACCATATGGGCAATCAGCACCACCTGTATCCCAACACCCCAGAGAAATGACATGCGTCCGTGGGGGAACCAGGACCGATGAGACAGAAAATAGATCCTGGTCATTATCCCCATGCTGACCAATACCACCATATCAATGGCCGCACCGCAGGCGGCATGAACTGCAACCCACATGGTGGCGTCCTCCCGTCAGCTGGAGTTTTCTATGATAATCTCCACCATGCGGCGCAAGGCCCGTTCATCTTCACCATCAAAGCGTGCTAACACTGGACTGTCCACATCGAGAACTCCCAGTACCTTCCCGTCGAACAACATGGGAACCACTACCTCTGAACGGGAGGCCTCGTCACAGGCGATGTG